>NZ_JBFODJ010000129.1:0-69560 GCF_040908265.1 Aeromonas sp. R5-1 | reverse complement strand
TGGCTAATAACATCATGTCGATCAGCCAATAACATCATGCCGATCACCATTTTTCTACCCGCAGGAACTGCGTCTTTCTTTTACTCTGCCTGATCGGCATCGGTCAAGTTGATGCCCTGTTTTCGCATCGACTCACCTGTCAAACCTACTCGTACCGCTCTGTGGATCAGCCGGTCCAGGATCGCTTCTGCGAATGTGGCCTCTCCGATCATCCCATACCATTTCTCTACCGGCAGTTGGCTCGCAACCACTGTCGAGACCCTCCCGTAACGGGTATCGATGATCTCCAGCAAATTACTGCGCTCGGCCGCATCCAGCATCTCCATGCCCCAGTCATCCAGGATCAGCAAGCCCACATTATTCACCTGCTCCAGCAGCTTCGGATAACTGCCATCCGCCTGCGCCAGTCTCATCTCTTCCAGCAGGGTTTTCAGCCGGTAGTAGCGCACCGCTACGCCTTGCCGGATAAAATAGCGGCCCAACGCACAGGCCAGGTAACTCTTCCCACAGCCTGCCGCCCCCGTCAGCAGCAGGTTTTGCTGATGAGCCAGCCACTGCCCTTCCAGTAGCTGGCGGATCTGCGCTTTGCTTATTCCCCGGCTGGCACGGTAGTCCAGCTGCTCAATTTGACCGGACAATCGAAACCGCGCTTGCTTCTCCAACCGGTTAACTTTGCGCTGCTCCCGTTGCACCAGCTCATGACTCAGCAGCAGTTGCAGCCGCTCTTCAAAGCTCATGTCCTGATACAACGCGCTCTGTGTCTGTTGCTGACTCAGCGCCTGTTTCACACCGCCCAGACGCAGGGTGCTCAGTTGTTCATCGAGATGTAATTGCATGCTCTTTTCCTTGTTGAGTGATGGATTAGTGGAAGTAGTGTTCGCCGTGGACATTGTCATGATGGATGTCTTGCAACGGATCCTGGCGTGAGGTGGCAACTGGTTGTTGTTCCAGCCCGTGTTTGAGCATGTTGCGGATGTGGTGCAGCCGGTTGGCGCCGGTCAGATAGCCACGTAGACAGGCGGCCTCCAGCCGCGCCTTGCCATACTTTTTGCTCTGTCCCAGCAGGGCCTGACAAGGTCGCACGGCTTGGGCCGGATGCGCTGCCTGGCGGATAAAACTATCCACCCAATGCGTGGTATAGGGCCCGATGGACGCGGCCCAGCTCAGTAGGCGTTCAGGTGAGCACTCCAGCAGTGCCTGGTGATGCGCTGGCATATGGGCGGGCAGACTGCTGTGCTGGCCTTTGCGATGACTGCGTGGGTGCTGAGCGACGACCTTACCCGCGTGATACAGGGTGACCGTACGCTCCGCCAGATGGGCTTCCAGCCGCTTGCCCTGCAAGGCATAAGGGACCGAGTAATAGTGCTTCTCCAGGTCGACGTGGTAATCCTTGCCGACCAGCACCGACACCACTTTGGTGTACTGGTAGGGGTACGCTGGCAAGGGCTTGAGTGCTGGCGCATCGAGCTCGGCAAACATGGATGCGCGGCAACCGGGCAGCTTCTGGAAGGGTTTCTCATTGAGCCGGGTCAGTAACCCGGATATCCGTTGGTTAAGCTGAGCCAGGCTATGGAAGGTCTCATGGCGCAGTACCGCCAGGATCCAGCGGGTGACGATCTGTACCCCCACCTCGGCCTTGGATTTATCTTTCGGCTTGCGCGGCCTGGCGGGCATGATCGCTGTGCCGAAGTGAGCGGCCAGCATCTGGTAGGTGGGATTGAGATCCGGGTCAGTATTGCGTGCCACGCTGACCGCACTCTTCAAGCAATCAGGCACCACCAGTTGCGGGACGCCGCCGAAAAACTCAAAGGCCCGCTTGTGGCTCATCACCCAATCCTCAAGCTGTTGGGAGCGGGTGGCTTCAGCAAAGGTGTAGTTGGAGGCCCCGAGCACCGCGACGAAGACCTGGGCCCGATAGAGGATCTCACCGGTATGAGGATCCACGATGGGCATGGTCTGGCCACAGTAATCGACAAAGAGTTTTTCGCCCGCGATATGGGTCTGGCGCATCGACGGTTGCAGCACCGATGCCCACTCCTTATAGAGCCGACAGAAATGGTTGTAGCTGTAGTGGGCACCGTTATTGCGCTCGGCATACTCCTGCCACAGTAGCTCCAGCGTTACCCCTTTTTGACCGGGCTGTTTGAGCTCCTGATGGAGCACGGCCCAGTCAGGGAGCGGTTTGTGGCGGGTTTTGGACACCGCGCGGGTGCTGAGGAAGGCACGCTCCAGGGTGACATCATCCCAGCGCTCACAGAGCGGCCAGGTAGTGATATCCAACTGAGCAGCGCGATTGAGGTAATAGGAGACGGTGCTGGATGAGATATGCAGGCTGAGGGCGATCTGACGATGCGCCAGTTGAGCCTGATATTTGAGACGAAGGATTTCTTTGAGTTTTCTCACGGTGATAGGCCTCGCAGACATGCACTTTCCTCTTTTGGGTCCAGTTGGAAAGTGCGGGTTTAACGAAGCGGGGAGAAGAAGTCATCAATAACATTCATGCCGATCATGGTTTCCCATAGAGGAAAAAAGTGATCGGCCTGGGATGTTATTGGGCGATCGGCATGGATGTTATTGAGTGATCGGCATGAATGTTATTGAGCGATCGCCATGCGTGGGAATACGCAGCTGCTGAATGTCTCCTATGACCCGACGCGGGAGCTGTTCCAGGAGTACAACAGTGCCTTTGCCAAGGAGTGGAAGGCCAAAACCGGCGACGATGTGGTGGTGAGCCAGTCACACGGTGGCTCAGGCAAACAGGCTCGTGCCGTGGTGGACGGACTGGAGGCTGACGTGGTCTCCCTGGCGCTGGCCTATGACGTCGATGCGGTGGCCAAGGCAGGTCTCACCGCCAGCGACTGGGAAGGGCGTTTGGCCAACAATGCCTCTCCCTATACCTCCACCATCGTCTTCCTGGTGCGCAAGGGGAATCCCAAGCAGATCAAGGATTGGGGCGACCTGGTGCGCAAGGATGTCGCCATCATCACCCCCAACCCCAAGACCTCCGGCGGTGCGCGCTGGAATTATCTGGCTGCCTGGGGCTATGCCCTGAAGAAAAGCGGCACTGAAGGGGGCGCGAAACAGTTTGTCAGCGATCTGTTCAAGAATGTGAAGGTGCTGGACTCAGGGGCACGTGGCGCCACCACCAGCTTCATCGAACGCGGGCTCGGGGATGTGTTGCTGGCCTGGGAAAATGAAGCGTTGCTGGTGCTCAATCAGCCGGGCACCAGCGACAAGTTCGAACTGGTGGTGCCCTCGGTCTCCATCCTGGCCGAGCCGCCGGTAGCCGTGGTGGACAAGGTAGCCAAGAAGCATGGTACCGAGGCCGTCTCCAAGGCTTACCTCGAGTATCTCTACTCTGACGAAGGGCAGCGCATCATCGCCAAATACCACTATCGTCCGAGCAATCCGGCGATCCTGAAGGAGACAGCGGCCCAGTTCCCCAACCTGACGCTCTTTACTGTCAAGGATCTGGAAGGCGATTGGGACAAGGCACAGAAGAAGCACTTTGCCCAGGGCGGATCGTTTGACCAGATTTACCAACCGGGCCGCTAAGAGACGCAGGCCCCTGTGACAACAGATAGGAGTACCACGATGAACAAGATCCTTCTGGTTCCCGGTCTGCACAACAGTGGGCCGGATCACTGGCAGAGCCGCTGGCACCAGCAATTTCCCCAGTGGCAGAGAATGATGGGTCTGCCCTGGGACAAGCCGGATCTCACGGTCTGGAGCGCAAAGCTGGCGAGCAAGCTCAGGAGCCGGCGCAGCCGGGTCCACCTGGTCGCCCACTCCTTCGGCGCTCTGACGGCCATCGCTGCCGCCAGACTGCAACCAGACAAGGTCTCTTCCATCTTCATCGTTGCCCCTGCCGATCCTGCCCGTTTCGGTATCCCGGATGAGGTGTTGACGGGGTCCATCAAAGTCTCTGCCCAGTTGATCGCCAGCCGCAATGACCCCTGGATGAGTTTTGAGCGGGCAGAGTTCTGGAGCCGGCAGTGGCAGGTGCCGTTGTTCGATGCGGGGGAAGTGGGCCATATCAATGCCCAGTCCGGCCATGGGGAGTGGCACCAGGGGCTCGCTTTGCTCGGCACCCTATACCGCCGTGCCGAAATGGTGGTGGAGCCTGCTCCTGCCGAGTGGGGCAAGCAGGCTGCACTCAGTTTTCGATGAGGGCGCCTCGGATTGTCTCGGCACGATTTCCAGACAGGCTGGCAACTTGGCCAGCGTGACTGACTTTGCATGTTCCCGGTTTTACCGCTCCGTCTTTTAGGTCTTTTATTTATATAAAAGACCTTTTTTTATGCTTATCGCTCTAAAAGCCTTGTTCCACCATTGTTAGATAAAAAAGTGCTTAGCAAAGGCATTATTGGTGTTTGTTGTCCCTGGCCGCCGTGAGCAAAATCGTCACATCCAAAGTATTTATAACAAACGGATGTGTTATGCGATTAAGTTCTTATTCCGTCCTGCCAGGCCTGGGGCCAACGCTGGGCTTCAGTCTGCTCTATCTGGGCATACTGGTGCTGCTGCCGCTCTCGGCACTGGTGCTGTTTGCGGTGAACAACCTGAGCGCCGCCGAGTTCTGGCAGGTGATCGGCTCCCCCCGGGTGCTCGCCTCCTTTCGCCTGAGCTTTGGCGCCGCCTTCATTGCCGCCCTGCTCAACAGTCTGTTCGGTCTGATACTGGCCTGGGTACTGGTGCGCTATACCTTCCCCGGCCGCAGACTGGTGGATGCGCTGATCGACCTGCCCTTTGCCATGCCGACTGCCGTCTCCGGCATTGCCTTGTGCGCCATCTTTGCCCCCAACGGTTGGATTGGCCAATGGGTCGCTCCGCTGGGCATCGAGCTTGCCTACAACCCCATAGGGGTGGTCATTGCCCTGACCTTTATCGGGCTGCCCTTTGTGGTGCGTACCCTGCAGCCGGTGCTGCGGGAAGCGGAGAGCGAGCAAGAGGAGGCGGCCGCGAGCCTGGGTGCCAACCGCTGGCAGACCTTCATCCGGGTACTGTGGCCGACCCTGGTACCTGCGCTGCTCACCGGTTTTGCCCTGGCGTTTGCTCGCGGCGTGGGGGAGTACGGCTCTGTCATCTTCATTGCCGGCAACCTCCCCATGGTGTCCGAGATTGCACCCCTGATGATCATGAGTCATCTGGAGGAGTATGACTACGCCGGTGCATCGGCCATTGCGTCCGTCATGCTGCTCATTTCCTTTGTGCTGCTGTTGCTCATCAACAAGTTGCAAGCCTGGAGCTGGGCTCGCATCGGAGGAAGCCGTATATGAACGCCTCTACTGCACATCTCGATCAGGCCCAGGAGTCGGCTCCGGCCACCCCGGCGCGTCATCCCCCGGTGACCCATGAACCGGTCTGGGTCAAATGGCTGCTGGTCACCGTCGGTCTGGGCTGGTTTGCCGCCTTGCTGCTGTTGCCGCTGGCCACCGTCTTCATCCAGGCGCTGAGCCCGGGTCTGGCCTTCTTCTGGCACGCCATCAGCGAGCCGGATGCCCTGAGCGCCCTGGGGCTGACCGCTCTGGTGACGCTCTGCTCGGTGCCCCTGAACCTGCTGTTCGGGCTGGCCGCTGCCTGGGCCATCGCCCGGTTCCGCTTCCCTGGCCGGCAACTGCTTATCACCCTCATCGATCTGCCGTTCTCGGTCTCGCCGGTCATCGCGGGCTTGATGTTCGTGCTGCTGTTCGGCAGTCGCGGCTGGTTCGGCGAGTGGCTCAGCGAGCACGACATCAAGATCATTTTCGCTACCCCGGGGATCATCCTGGCGACCACCTTCATCACTGTGCCCTTCGTGGTACGCGAGCTGCTGCCCCAGATGGAGGCGCGGGGCCCGGAGGAAGAGGAGGCCGCCATCATGCTGGGGGCGAGCGGGTTGCAGATGTTCTGGCGGGTGACCCTGCCCGGCATCCGCTGGAGTCTGATGTATGGCCTGCTGCTCTGTACCGCCCGGGCGGTGGGGGAGTTTGGTGCTGTCTCCGTGGTTTCCGGCCACATTCGCGGCCAGACCAACACGCTGCCGCTGCACATCGAGATCCTTTACAACGAGTACCAGACCGGTGCCGCCTTCGCGGTGGCCAGCCTGCTGGCGCTGTTCGGGATCTTCACCCTGCTGGGTGAGACCCTGTTGGCCAGGCTGCGAGGCCAACCGACCCAATCCCATTGATCCCGAATTAACGGTTATAGGAGAGGCATTCATGAGCATTCAGGTTCAAGGGCTCAACAAGCATTTCAATCAGTACGCGGCGCTGGCCGACATCAACCTCGATTTTCACGACGGTGAGCTGGTCGCCCTGCTCGGCCCCTCCGGCTGCGGCAAGACCACCTTGCTGCGGATCATTGCCGGGCTGGAGCAGGCGGACAGTGGCAGCGTCATCATCCGCGGCGAGGATGCCTCGGATCTCCATGTGCGCGAGCGCAACGTTGGCTTCGTGTTCCAGCACTACGCCCTGTTTCGCCACATGACGGTATTCGAGAACGTGGCCTTTGGCCTGAGGGTCAAGCCGCGCAGCGAACGCCCGGACGAGGCGGCCATCCGCACCCGGGTCAAGGAGCTGCTGGATCTGGTGCAGCTCAGCCACGTCGCGGCACGCTACCCGACCCAGCTCTCCGGTGGTCAGCGCCAGCGGGTCGCCCTGGCCCGGGCCCTGGCGGTGCAGCCCAAGGTGCTGCTGCTGGACGAGCCTTTCGGCGCCCTCGATGCCCAGGTGCGCAAGGAGCTGCGCCGCTGGCTGCGTGAGCTTCACGACGAGCTGCATGTCACCAGTCTGTTCGTCACCCACGATCAGGAAGAGGCCCTGGAGGTGGCGGACCGGGTGGTGCTGATGAACGCCGGCAAGGTAGAGCAGATTGGCACCCCTGCCGAAGTGTATGATCAGCCCGCCAGTGCCTTCGTGCACAGCTTCCTTGGCAGCGTAAACCTCTTTCGTGGCAGGGTGGCCGGGCAGGGGCTCGGCATCGGTGAACAGCAACTGGGTGGCCCCATCCCCTCCCATCTGGCAGAAGGGAGTGCGGCCATCGCCTATGTGCGCCCCCACGAGCTGGAGATCCTGCCCTCGGATGCCCCCGGTGGCATTCGCGCCACCATTACCCGCCTGCTGCCAATGGGGCCGCGCATTCGAGTGGAACTTCGTGGCGATGGGGAGACGGGAGGCGCCCACTACGAGGCCGAACTGAGCAAGGAGGCCGCCCGGGCCTTTGCCCCCGGCCAGGGGGTGCGTCTGGTGGCCAGGCAGGCACAGCTCTATCCCGACTACCAGATCTGAGGGCAAGCCGCGAGGTGCGGCCCTCTTTCAGGCTTGCTGCCGGGCTATGATCCCGGCAATCCATAACAAGAGGACGGTGGCACGAGCCACCGCCACTCAGCGCAGGAGGCGATGAGGTGAACTTTCAGCAATTGCGAATCATTCGGGAGGCGGCACGGCGGGATTACAACCTGACCGACGTGGCCAATGCCCTCTTTACGTCCCAGTCCGGGGTCAGCCGCCACATTCGCGAGTTGGAGGAGGAGCTGGGGCTCGCCCTCTTCATTCGCTATGGCAAGCGTCTGCTCGGCATGACCGAGCCGGGCAAGGAGTTGCTGGTGATCGCCGAGCGTATCCTTGGGGATGCCGACAACATCCGCAAACTGGCGAGCACCTTTGCCAATCGCGACTCGGGCCGGCTGCTCATCGCGACCACTCATACCCAGGCCCGTTATGCCCTGCCGAGGGTAGTGAAGGCGTTTCGGGAGCAATTTCCCCTGGTACAGCTGGAGCTGCGTCAGGGAAGCCCGGAGGAGATAGTGCGGCTGGTGCAGACCGGCGAGGTGGACATCGGCATCAGCAGCGAGCAGCTCGACAAGAGCGAAGGGGTGGTGGCCTTTCCCTACTACCGCTGGCACCACAATATCGTCGTGCCGGAGCAGCACCCTCTCACCGCCGAGCGGGAGCTGACCCTGGCCGCTCTGGCCCACTGGCCCATCGTCACCTATCAGGCCGGCCTCACCGGTCGGGCACGGGTGGATGATGCCTTTGCCGAGGCGGGTATAGTGCCGCAGATCCTGCTGACCGCCCAGGACTCAGACGTCATCAAGACCTATGTCGAGCTGGAGATGGGGGTGGGCATACTGGCGGACATGGCGTTCGATTCCCAGCGGGACAAGGGACTGGTGCAACTGGACGGCAGTCGGTTGTTTGCGCCGCACACCGCCTGGATTGGCCTCAAGCAGGGGCAGTTCCAGCACAACTTTGCCTGGCAGTTCATCCAGCTCTGCAACCCCGATCTGGCGCTGGCGGAGATCCAGGCCCGCGCCATGAGCAACGAACCCCTGCTCGACTATCAGATCTGAACCGAGGGATGGATGAAAAACGGGGAGCCATGTGCTCCCCGTTTGTTTGATGTTGACCTGATCTGGCACGGGAAACGCCGAGCGGGTTCCCGCCAGGTCGGATACGTCCCATCACTGCGCTGTCCAGGCCTCCTGCCAGTGGGAGCCTACGCCCGGTTCATACTGGGTGGCCGTGCTCGCCCACTGGCTGCACCAGCAGCTGTAGGGGAAGGGTTTGCACTGATAGACCTTGCCGTTCTTCGGCTGCAGCACCCGGGTTCCGGCGGTGTAGGACTTGAGGCCGTCCGGGAAGGTGAACTGGTAATCGCCCCCGCTTGCCGGATCCTTGAACATGAGGTCCAGGGTCTGCTGCACCGCGTCACCACCGGCCTTGGGTTTGCCCTCGATCACCAGCTGGTGGTGGCCTGCACTCAAGCCGGTCAGTGCCATGGAGAAACTCTGGCTGCCGTCCTTGATGTCGGCACTGCTCTGCCCTCTGGCGACACCGCCGTGGTCATAGAGGGTGTTGGTGATGGCGAGATCCCCCTGGGCCGTGACGGTGAACATCAGGGTGAGCTTGCCGTTGTCGAGCGTGTAGTCGCTCGCCAGACCGCTCACGCTGATCCCGTTCTCCACCGGGGGCTGCTGTTGCTCAAGCTGGATCTCGACCCGTTGCAGGTTGCTGCCAGCCTTGAGGTAGACCGGGTTCTGGCCATAGACGGGGTTGAACTGGCCGTCCGTACCTTGCTGGCCTGCACGGATCTGGCTCTGCTCGGCGTTGATCTTGCTCGCCAGGGCGTGGGCCCAGTTGTTCTTCTGGCCCTGCCCGGCGTTGGCGATGGTCAGCTCGGTCTGGAGATCGGTGCGCTCGCCATTGGCATCGAACACCCGGGTTCTGGCTTTGTCACCCGCCACCAGGTCGATGGAGGGATAGATGGTCCCTCCCTGGCTCCAGGTCAGCGGTGGCTGGGTGCCATCCTTGAACCGGGCGTCGATCAGGTTGTAGAAGCTGTTGGCGGTATCCCCTACCTCCCACACCCCGAGAATGACCTGATAACCGGTACGCGGGGGCAGGGTGCACTGATGGGTCACCTGTTTGGGGGGCTGCACCATGTTGCCATCGATGACGCAGAAGGGATTGAGATCGAACGCATCCCGGGTGAGGGGCTGGTTCGGGTTCCAGTCCTGCTTGGTGAGGTAGTAGCGCCAGTTGCGGGTCACGTGGTTGGCGGTGAAGGTCCAGCTGATGGCGAAGGGACCGGCCTGCACCTCACGCTTGGTCCAGCGATCGAGGGTCTGGGTGTTGAGCTCGCCGAATTGGGGGTGACCGGCCGAGGCTATCTGGCCGTCGGCGGGGCCGCCATCGGGGAAGCCGGAGGGGGCTTCCAGGCTCTGGGGTTCCCACTGGATGGCGCCACACTGGATGTTGCCCCCTGTCTTGCACAGGTAGTTGCGCCCTTCGGGCTGGCTGATGTAGCCGTGAGCGAGCACGCCGCCACTGGCCAGCAGCGCCAGCGCTGCCGCGAGATGGGTGAGTCGGATATTTGCTGCCATACATTCCTCTGTTCGGTGATGTGGGCAGTCACGTTGGCAGGGGAGTTCCCCGAAACACGGTGCTGCAACCCCGCTATCCTGGACAGCTTGTCTTTAGACCGGAGGCTTTGCGTCCTGGCCTTTCAACCAGTTTGCCAAATGACTACAGAAAGGATCATGGTGCCGCCTGTGGCGACCACCCATCATGGCTATATTTTGTTAAAAAATTAAGTGTAAAAATTGACAGTGCCGTCTCATCGGAGCAGCGCATCAGCGGCAGATCGCTCCGTCGGGATCTGCGCGCTGGTTCAGTGCGAGAGGGTGGCCCGGGAGAGGCTCCCGTGGCCATGACAGGAAAGGAGCCCCTGCAAGCCTGGCAGGGGCTCATGGGGCCACTCAGTGGCGGGGTTGCATGCCTGCTCGGGAAGAGGACGCCTGGGTCGGTCGCATCATCCTGTCCTGGGCTTGGGCGTTGTCCAGCTTGAACACCGCCAGTCGCTCGTCGAGGCTTCGGGAGAGACCGGCCAGCAGTTCGCTCTCCTGGGCCAGCTGGGTGGCCGCCTGGGACATCTCGAGCGCCGAGTCGTTGATGCCGCTGACGTTGCGGTTCATGTCTTCCGCCACCATGCTCTGCTGCTCCGCCGCCGTGGCGATCTGGGTCGCCATGTCGCTCACGTGCTGGATGTGATTGACGATGAGGGAGAGATCCTGCCCCGCCTTCTCGGACTGGTTGACGCTGCTCTCCGCCAGCTTGCGGCTGGCGTCCATGGCGTTGGCGGCGGTGACAGCCCGTTGCTGCAACTGGGTGATGGTACTCTGGATCTCCTCGGTGGAGTGGCGGGTGCGACTGGCCAGCTGGCGCACCTCGTCGGCCACCACGGCGAAGCCACGGCCCTGCTCGCCGGCCCGGGCCGCCTCGATGGCGGCGTTGAGGGCCAGCAGGTTGGTCTGCTCCGAGATGGCGCTGATGACCGCCGTCACCTCGCTTATCTGCATCACACCCTCCTTGAGCTGGTTGACCTGCGAGGTGGCCTGATCCACCTCGGTGGCCAGCGCCTGGATGCCGTGCACGCTGGCATGGACATCCTGGTTGCCGAGCCCGGCCTCGCTGGTGGCATCCTGGGTGTCGCGGGCCGTATTCTCTGCGTGACCCGCCACGTCGGCGATGGTGGCGCTCATCTCGTTCATGGCGGTGGCGAGCTGGGCGAGCTGATCCCGCTGACTGTTGACCGCCTGGTTGGTCTGTTCGGCGGAGGCTGCGATGCGCAGGGCGGCATCCGCCACGTTGCGGGCCCCCTGGCTCGCCTCCAGCAGGGCGCGGCGGATGGCATCCAGCCCCTGGTTGGTGGAGCTGGCGACGGCGCCGAGCTCATCCCTGCCCAGCACCGGGATGCTGACCACCAGATCGCCGGCCGCGACCCGGGCCATGGCCTTGTTGATCTCGGCCAGGGGATTGACGATGGAGCGGCTGATGGCGAGTCCCAGCAGCCCCATCAACAGGATCACCAGCAAGGTGGCGCCACCCATCCACTCATATTGGGACCACATGGTGGCCTCAATGTCCTGCAACAACACACCGGAGCCCAGGATCCAGCCCCAGGGCTGGTAGCCCGTCACCAGCGACATCTTCTGGGCCGCCTCGCCGGACGGGGAGACCCACTGATACTCCAGCCTGCCCTGGTGGCCGCCCTTGCCGAGATCCACCATGTGCTGCCAGTGGGACTCGGCAGGGTTGTTGCCCATCTGCTGGCCGACCAGCTCGGGTTTGGCGGGATGCACCACCACCCGACGATCTTCATCCAGCACGAACAGGTAGTTGTCCCCGTCAAAGCGCATGCTGTCGAGCATGGCCTTGGCCTGTGCCTTGGCCTGCTCCGGGGGGAGGGTGGCGGCCAGGGCCTGGATCCGGCTCATGGCCAGATCCAGCACCGCCTGCAGCCTGGCTTCCCGTTCACTCATCAGATTGCGGTGCAGGGCACTGGCCGAGATGAGCAGCAGTGCGATGAAGCCGACCAGGGCCAGTGAGAGCAGCAGCATCAGCTTGCGACTCACGGGAATATCACCGAGCTTGAACATAGTCTTATCCTTACTTTCCCATGCGGGTCTGACTGTGGCCGAACTGCCGGCCGGACCTGATTGTTATTATTTTTAACATATCATTAACTTTCAATGGGTTGCGGTGGAAAACAGCCAATTGAGCAGTTTGACAACCAGTATAGCCAGCAGACAGAAACCCTCGCTTTTGATAGCGTGATGGCGCGCATCCCGGCGCACAATTTGTCTGCTCAATTTGCAAGAAGTGTGAATGGGTTGGCATTTCACCAAAAAGGAGTGGGCGCCCCGTGGTCGCCCCATAACAAGAGGGAAGTTATGAGTTCCATTGCCAGGAATTATCTCAACCAGCTCAATGCCGATTACCTGCAGGTGCACAGACGCAAGGAGGACCTGTTCTGGTCCACCTACATGGGCACCAGCGACGATCAGGCAGGCTTCACCGCGGCCGAACAGGCCTACAAGGCGTTCTGTGCCGATCCTGCCCGCCTGCCGGTGCTGCGGGAGATGCATGCCCAGGCCGAAGAGGCGGATCTCAGGCGCGGCCTGGGGGGCTGGATCGCCTTCTTCGAGTGCAACGTCATCGAAGATCCCGGTGCCTCCGCCCTGATGGACGAGCTGGTGGCCGCCGAGGCGGATCTCTTCACCCGTCGCAAGGGGTTGAAGCTCACCTTGCTGGACGAGCAGGGCCGCCAGGTGCCCGGCAGTCTGCCCGCCGCCAGCACGGCGCTGGCCGCCAGCAGCGACGAGGCGGTGCGCCAGAGCGCGCTCGCCATGTTCCAGACCCTGGAGCAGTGGGTGGTCGGCAACGGCTATCTGGCCATCGTCGCGCTGCGCAACCGCTTTGCCCGTGCCATGGGCTATCGCGACTACTTCGATTACAAGGTGCACAAGAACGAGCAGATGAGCCCGGAGCAGCTGTTTGCCATTCTTGACGACTTCATCGCCCGCACCGATGCCCGCTTGCACCAGAGTCTGGCGGAGCTGAAAGCGGCCAAGGGGGAAGCAGCCCTGCTGCCCCACAACCTGCGCTACAGCGTGAGTGGTGACGTGACCCGCCAGCTCGACCCTTACGTGCCCTTCTCCCGGGCGCTGAAGGATTGGGTCGAGAGTTTCCGCCGGCTCGGCATCCAGTACCGCGGTGCCACCCTCACCCTGGATCTGCTGACCCGGGAGGGAAAATACGAGAACGGCTTCTGTCACGGCCCGGTGCCGAGCTTCTGGCAGGATGGGGAGTGGGTGCCGGCGGTGGTCAATTTCACCAGCCTGGCCAATCCGGCCCAGGTGGGCAGCGGCTGGAGCGGGCTCAACACCCTGTTCCACGAGGGAGGCCACGCGGCGCACTTTGCCAACGTCACCGGCAACGCGCCCTGCTTCTCCCAGGAGTTTCCGCCCACCTCCATGGCCTATGCCGAGACCCAGTCCATGTTCTGCGACAGCCTGCTGGACGACGCGGACTGGCTCAAGCGCTACGCCAGAAACGCGGCGGGAGAACCCATCCCCGATGCGCTTATCCAGGCCATGATTGAAGCGCGCCAGCCATTTCGCGCCTTCAACGAGCGCCAGATCGCGCTGGTGGCCTACTTCGAGCGGGATCTCTATGCCATGACAGAGAACGAGCGCACCCCGGCAGCCGTGCTGGCCCTGGCCCGCAGGTGGGAGCGCAAGATCCTGGGGGTGGATAGCCCGCGCCCGCTGCTGGCCATCCCGCACCTTCTGAACCAGGAGTCGGCCTGCGCCTATCACGGCTATCTGCTGGCGCTGATGGCGGTGGAGCAGACCCGCGCCTATTTCCTGAGGCGCGACGGCTATCTCACCGACAACCCGCGCATCGGGCCGGATCTGGCCGCCCACTACTGGGGACCGGGCAACGGCATGACCCACGACGAGACACTGCAGAGCCTCACCGGCGAGGGGTTCAGTGCGGTGCCGCTGGCAGAGGCGTGCAACCGGAGTGCCGCCGAGGCGTGGCAACAGGCGCAAGCATGCATGGCGGCCGCGCGGCAGCGCCCACCGGCAGGGGAGGGAACGCCCCTCGACGCCCATATCCGGGTGGTACACGGGGCCGAGCTCATCGCCGACAACAGCGAGTCCGAGGCGCGCATGCTGGCAGAGTTCGAGGCCTGGATCCGGCGCCTTGAGACCGCTGAACCAGTGACCCTGGCCTGAGCCCTGTGTCGCACCATGAAAAGAGCCCCATCAGGGGCTCTTTTTTGTGGGTTGAGATGACCTGACCCCATGGCGCCAGCCTTGGATTGGCTGGTGGACAGGCTCAAGTGTCCTTGACGGCGCTGCCCGCTGGTTTTTCTTCCTGCGCCATCTTCCTGGCCTTGACGACCTGCGCTGAGGCGCCCGGTTGCTGGCAAGAGGCGACGCCCTGCCCTTGGCAGGGTGTCTGCATGGCGGGCTGACGGCCATTTCCCCCTGCTGGCCACAGATATGTTTCTCCCGATATATTGAGTATTCACGGCGATCCCATATCATGGCGCTCGCTCGCCACCAGAGGGTGGCGGCATTCAGATGATTTGCTAACAAGAGAGCCCAGAAGGCTCGCAGAGGGATGGATAGTGAGAGCCGTATTGCTGTGTTTGCTGGGGCTGTGGCCCGCGTTGAGTTTTGCCACTCTGTCCGCCGATATGGTGGTGGTGAAGAAGTCGAGTTACAGCCTGACCCTGATGAAGGATGGCAAGGAAGTGAAGCGCTACTGGATTGCCCTGGGCCCGGCTCCCAAGGGACACAAGCAGCGTGAAGGGGATCAGCGTACCCCGGAAGGTCGCTATACCCTGGACTACAAGAAGAGCAACTCCGGTTTCTACAAGGCCATTCACATCAACTACCCGAATCTGGACGACATCAAGCGCGCCAACGAGCTGGGTGTGAACCCGGGCGGCATGATCATGATCCACGGCCAGCGCAACAGCCTGGGGGATCGCAGGGTGCAGCCGTCCAACTGGACCAATGGCTGCATCGCGGTGCTGAACCACGAGATGGACGAGATCTGGAACGCCATCGAGCCCGGCACCCCCATCATCATCGAGCCCTGATCCTGTCTGCCAACGCCCGCTCTCATGCGGGCGTTGCATTTGTCGCAGACCATGACGTGACACTGCCTCCTGCGCCGTGTTAGTTTTTCCGGTTCGCATTGGCTGTGACAAGGATGATCCCATGATGTCGGAAACCCGCCTCCCTGTGCCCGAGCGCACGGGGGCGCTCTGGTGGCGTGCCACCCTGGATATGCTCCCGCTCTCCATTTCCGTCATCCCCTGGGGAATACTGTGTGGCGCCCTGGCGCTTCAGGCGGGTATGAGCCCGCTCCAGGCACAGCTGATGTCGCTGCTGGTCTATGCGGGGGCGGCCCAGCTCTCGGCCACCACCTTGTTCGGGGCGGGGACGCCGCTGCTGCCCATCATGGGCTCCACCATGGTGATCACCTCCCAGCATCTGCTCTATGGCTTCACCTTCCGGCGCGACGTGCTGCCGCTCTC
Source organism: Aeromonas sp. R5-1 (assembly GCF_040908265.1). Taxonomy (NCBI): domain Bacteria; kingdom Pseudomonadati; phylum Pseudomonadota; class Gammaproteobacteria; order Aeromonadales; family Aeromonadaceae; genus Aeromonas; species Aeromonas sp. R5-1. The sequence goes on along the minus strand of NZ_JBFODJ010000129.1, from coordinate 54,179 downwards.
CCTGCGCTGGCGGGCCAGTCTCGCCTTCTTCCTGACCGACGAGATGTTTGCGGTGGCGCTGAAAGACAGGGAGCGCAGCGGCGCCTTCAATCCCGCCTATGCGCTCATCGCGGGCTTTGTCTTCTATCTGTTCTGGAACCTGGCGACCCTGCTCGGCATCGCCGCCGGCCAGTACATTGACGGGCTGGACAAGATGGGGCTGGATTTTGCCATCGCCGCCACCTTTATCGCCATGACGCTCCCCGCCATGAAGAACCTGCCCATGGTGGCGGCCACCCTGGTGAGCGGCGGGACGGCGCTCGTCACCAAGCCGCTGCTGGCGGAGATCCACATCATCGTCTCGGCCCTGGCCGGCATGGTGGTGGGCTATGTGCTGCACCGGATGAGGAGGTGATCATGGGCTGGCTGATGATAGGGCTGCTGGCTCTGATCACTTTCTTCAACCGTTTTGCCTTCTTCTCGCGGTTGACCCGCTATCAGCCGGGGGCCGAAATGGGGGCTTTCCTCAGCTTCTCGGCCCAGTCGGTGCTGACCGCCATCTGGCTGCCCATCGTCTTCAGCTATGAGCCCGGCCGCGGGCTGGACTGGGATCCGGACTACCTGGCCGCCACCCTGCTGGTGACGGTGCTGACCCTGCTGCGCCTGCCTACCCTGGTGGTGGTGGTCGTCGGCATGGGGGGCTTCTTCCTGCTGCGCTGGCTGGGGGGCGTGGCCCTGTTCTGGCCCTGGTGAAGGGCGTGCCCTGATCCGGCATGGCGGATGTCTTGATGGGATATCCGCCCTGTTGGGAATGTCACTTCAAAAAAGACCTCCCAAGTGTGAGGATTTTGGTTCCACCCGCCACGGAGTGAACCATGTCCTTCACCGAAACCTGCCAGCGCATCGTGCGCGACCCTCTGCTCTCACCGGCCCAGAAGGGTCGGGCCCTGGCGCTCGCCGCCGAAAACGCGTTGCCTTACCCCGAGTTGCCTGCCGCCGTGCAGGATGCCATGGCACAAGGGGTGCTGTGCGACATGTTCGAGGGACACGCTCCCCACAAACCGCGCTACGTGCTGCCGGATTACGCGCGGTTTCTGCGACAGGGCTCGGCCTGGCTGGAGCTGGCGCCACCCCTGGACTTCGACGAGGCCCTCGATGCCCTGCGCATCCTCTACCATCACGTGCCCTCCGTCACCGGCATGCCGGTCTGGCTGGGGCGCCTCGATCACCTGCTGCTGCCCTTCGTCGGTGAGCTGGATGATGAAACGCTCCATCGCAAGCTGAAGGCCTTCTGGATCTACCTGGATCGAGTGCTGCCGGATGCCTTCATGCACGTCAACATCGGCCCCGATGACAACCGGATCTGCCGGCTGATCCTGCACATTGACAGGGAACTCCAGCAGGTGACGCCGAATCTCAGCCTGTTCCACGACCCGGTGCAGACCCCGGACAGCCTGTTGCTGCAAGGAGTCGAGAACATCTCGGCCTGCAGCAAGCCCCACATTGTCAACTATCCGCTTCACAGGGACACCTTCGACGAACGCGGCTTTGGCATCGTCAGTTGCTACAACGCTCTGCCCCTGGGGGGCGGTGCCAATACCCTGGTGCGCCTCTCCCTCAAGGGCGTGGCCGGGCAGAGCGCAGGGGTTGAGGATTTCATGGCGCGCACACTGCCTCACTACTGCGAGCAGGCCTCGCGGCTCATCGAGGCGCGCGCCGCTTTCCTGCACCGGGAGTCGGGTTTCTTCGACAGCTTCCTGGTGGAGGAGGGGCTGATAGAGGAGGCGCGTTTCGTCCCCATGTTCGGCATCTTTGGCATGGCGGAGGCGGTGAACCTGCTGATGGAGAAGGGAGGCTTGCCGTGGCGCTATGGCCATGACGATGAGGCCAACCAGCTTGGCTATCGCATCTCGGCTCGCCTCTCCGAATGGGTGGCCAGGAGGGGCCAGACCCATGCCTGGGGCGGCCGCGCCCTGCTCCACTCCCAGGGGGGACTCAGCGTGGACAGGGGCGTGACTCCGGGGGTTCGGATCCCCTATGGCGAGGAGCCGGATCCCGCCAGTCACCTGCTGGCTCTGGCGCCCCACCACGACTTTTATCACTCCGGGATCAGCGAGATCCTGACCCTGGATCCCACCATACGCCAGAACCCTCAGGCGCTGCTGCAGCTCTGCAAGGGGGCCTTCGCCCTCGGCATGCGCGAATTCAGTGCCAACGTGGCGGACAGCGATCTGGTGCGGGTGACCGGCTATATGATCCGCAAGAGCGACGTGGCCCGCTTCGCGGCAGAAGGCTCGCGGCTGCAGACCACCTGCCTCGGCGCCGAGGCGAGCGAGCTGACCGAGATCCGCCAGCGGGCACCGCGGGTGGTGGCTATCGAGACCCTCTTGAATGAACACTGAGAACGGCAGGCAGAAGGGGGCCGAGTTCAGGGCGACGGTGAGCCGCTGGCTGCCCTTCTCCTGCGTGGACGGCCCCGGCAACCGGCTGGTGCTGTTTTTGCAGGGCTGCAACTTCCGCTGCCCCGGCTGCCACAACCCCCACACCATGGGGTTGTGCGATCACTGCGGTGACTGCGTGCCCGGTTGCCCGGGCAGAGCCCTGGCGATGCAGGAGGGGCGGGTGAGCTGGCAAGCCGAGCTTTGTACCCACTGCGACCGTTGCCTCGATGTCTGCCCTCGCCACGCCAGCCCCAAGACGCGCCAGATGTCGGTGGCCGAGGTGCTGGCCCTGCTGCGCCGTTATGGCCCGCTGCTCACCGGCATCACCGTCTCCGGCGGGGAGGCGACCACCCAGTTGCCCTTCGTGATCGCCCTGTTCACGGCCATCAAGGCTGCGCCGGATCTGGCCCGTCTCACCTGCCTGCTCGACAGCAACGGATCCCTGGGTGAAACGGGTTGGCAGCGGCTGTTGCCGGTGCTGGACGGCGCCATGATAGACCTCAAGGGGTGGCACGAGCCCGTGCATCTGGCCCTGACCGGGCGGGGCCGCGAGCGGGTGCTGGTATCGCTGCAACTGCTGGCGCAGGCGGGCAAGCTGGCGGAGGTGCGGCTGCTGATGGTGCCGGGGCGGAGCGATTTTCTCGATGCCACCGGCGCGCTGGAGGAGGCGTTGACGACCTTTTTGCTGTCGCTGGGGCCCGTGCCCATCCGCCTCAACGGCTTTCGCCACCACGGGGTGCGAGGGGAGGCGCTGTCATGGCCAGAAGCCGGGTCGGCTGACCTGACAGTGCTGGCCAACGCATTGAAGGCCAAGGGGTTTGGGTCGGTGATGCTGCCTGCGATCTGAGCTCTGCGGCACGTAGGGATGCTGTGACCCGATATGACGCAACTGTGAACTCTGTCTATAGGGGCTGTCCGAGGGGACGGCTAGAATGGGCAAACCGTCCATCACCAACAGATACCCATGAGTGAATCCAACGCCCTTTATCGAGTGCAGTTCATTTGTCACAGCGAGCGTTACGAAGTCTATGTAAGAGAGGTGAATCAGGGCCAGCTGTTCGGCTTCATCGAGATCGCCCACTTCGTGTGGGACAACCACACGGCACTCATCGTCGACCCCAGCCACGAGAAGCTGAAGAGCGAATTTGCCGACGTCACCCGCACCCTTATTCCCATGCACCACGTGCTGCGGGTCGATCAGGTGCGCAAGCAGGGGGCCGCCCGCATCACCGAGCTGGGCAACAACGTCACCTCTTTCCCAGGCCCCATCTATACCAAGAAGCCCTGATTCCTGCGGCCAGGCATCATTTTGGGGCGTCCAGCTCCCGGGCCAGTTGCAGGATGCGCTGACGGAACCAGCGCAGTGCGGGATCTTCCCCCAGGGGGCCATACCACACCAGGCTGTGGGTCACGGCGCCGTAATCGAAGGGGACAGGGCGGCTCACCAGCCCCTGGGTACAAGCCCGGGTAGCCCAGCCCTTCACGGCCGTGAGAATGAGATCGCTCTGGCGCAGCAGGGCGGCGGCGCTGCCAAAATCCGGCAGGGTGACCCCCAGTCTGCGCCGTACCTGGCGCTGGGCCAGACTCTGCTCGAAGAAGGGGTCGGCCAGCTCCTGATCGCGAATGGCGATATGGCGCCAGCTCAGGTAGGCATCGAGATCCCAGGGGCGCGTCAACGCCGGATGATCCGCGCGCATCAGGCAGACCAGCTCGTCCTCCCGCAAGGTTTCCCAGACGAGGCCGGGCTGATTGACCCCGGGCTGGCTCTGATCGTGGGGCAGGATCACGAAGTCGAGCTTGCCCGCCGCCAGAGCAGCCAGTCCCTGCTCGTCCTTGTTACGCACGACGGGCATCAGCCCCGGCACCTCCTGCATCAACTGACCCAGTACGGCTCCCATGGGCCAGATCATGCTGCTCTCCCGCATCGCCAGGTTCAGCTCCCCCTGCCAGTTGGCAGGGGCAAATCCTTCCTGGCTGGTGAGGCCGTTGAGCTCCCCCAGCAGGCGGCGCAGCGTCGGGCCGAGGCGCTCGGCAAACGGGGTCAGCAGCAACTGGTTGCCCTGGCGGTAGAGCAGTTGATCCCCCAGCAGTTCGCGCAACTGGTTGAGGGTCTTGCTGACGGTGGAGGGGGTGGTGCAGAGGCGCTCGGCGCTGCGGGTCACGCTGCGGGTGTCGAGCAGCAGATGCAGGGTCACCAGGTGGCGACCGCCGAGGCGGGAGAGGGCAATGAGATCCATCACGGTTCCACGGGCAAGGGGACAAATGAAAAGCCCCGCCTGAGCGGGGCTTGCGGGCTTAGCCCTTGAGCACGGCGGCCATGGCGTCGGCCACGTAGTCGACGTTGCGGCTGTTGAGGCCCGCCACGCACATGCGACCGGAGCGCACCAGATAGACGGCGAACTCTTCCCGAAGGCGGTCCACCTGCTCCGGCGTGAAGCCGGTGTAGCTGAACATGCCGCGTTGGTTGATGAAGTAGCCAAAATCGCGGCCCGGCACCTTGGCACTCAGCACCTCGAACAGCTTCTGGCGCATGGCCTTGATGCGGGTGCGCATCTCGGTCACCTCACCGACCCACATGGCGTGCAGTTCGGGCTGGCTCATTACCGCCGCAGTGATCTGACCGCCGTGGGTGGGGGGGCTGGAGTAGTTGCGGCGCACGGTGGCCTTCATCTGGCCCAACACCCGGCCCGCCTCTTCGGCATCCTGGCAGATGACCGACAGGCCGCCGCAGCGCTCGCCGTAGAAGGAGAGGTTCTTGGAGAAGGAGTTGCTGACGAAGAAGCTGACGCCGGCGGCCACCATGGCACGAATGGCGTAGGCATCCTCTTCCAGCCCGTCACCGAAGCCCTGATAGGCGATGTCCATGAAGGGGATCAGGTTCTTCTCGACCACCAGGGCGATCACCTGGTCCCACTGGGCACGGGAGAGATCCACCCCGGTCGGGTTGTGGCAGCAGGGGTGCAGCAGCACGATGCTTTTCGCTGGCAGGCTGCTCAGGCAGTCGATCATGGCGTCGAACTGCACGCCGCCGGTGGCCGCATCGTAATAGGGGTAGTCGTGCACCTTGATGCCGGCCCCCTCGAACATCGCCTTGTGGTTGTCCCAGGTGGGATTGCTGACCCACACCTCGGAGGTCGGGAAGTAGCGCTTGAGCAGATCGGCGCCGATCTTCAGCGCGCCGGAGCCGCCGATGGTCTGGATGGTGGCGATGCGACCCGCCTTGACCGCTTCGTGGTCGGCACCGAACAGCAGGTGCTGCACCGCGGTACGGTAGTTGGCGGCGCCTTCCATCGGCTGGTAGGGGCGCGGGGCCGGGGCGGCGGCGCGCTGCGCTTCGGCCTGCTGCACCGACGGCAGCAGCGGAATGCGGCCCTGCTCGTCGTAATAGAGGCCGATCCCCAGGTTGACCTTCTGCTCGCGGGTATCTTTGTGGAAGGTTTCGACTAGCGTCAGTATGGGGTCGCCAGCATAGGCATCGACGTGTTCAAACATGGGGGGTCCTTGAAGTTGACTGTCCAATTCGGCCGGCCATCAGCCGGGCCGATATGATGGCGCAATCCAGAGGTGGCCTCAAGTTGTTCGAGATGGCGACAGGGCTGACAAAGTCTGTCGCAGTGGTGAATGCGGGGCCCTTGCCAGGATCCTGCATCCCGTCTGCACGTTCCCCCCATTTTGTCAGAGAAGGCTGCCTTATCGGCATCGTTTGGATAATATATGGATGCATACGGCCCCTCTCATTCCCCTCCCACCCATCCGGGGGAGCCAGGTTCGGCGCCGCCTGAGACAAAAGAAATAGTTGCATAATAGTCAGGCTATTCTTTTGACAACCATTGCAGTGTGCCCGGCCCCTTCTGGGGGCCCACGATAACAGGTGACTCATCGCCGATGACCCGACATGTTTCTGATGCCGATTCCCCCTGGCTGGACTGGCACGGCCTGGGTGGCTGGAATGTCTATTTTCTTGCCAAGTTCGCCCTGCTCTGGGGGGGATATCTCAACTTCCACCCCCTGATCAACCTGGTGTTTGCCGCCTTCCTGATCTTTCCCCTGCCAAGGGCCGGGTGGCGCCGTGCGCGGCACTGGCTGGCGTTGCCGGTGGGGGCGGGGATCTTCTATCACGATACCTGGTTGCCGGGGATAGAGAGCATTCGTGCCCAGGGTAGCCAGGTCTTCTCCTTCACCCTGGATTACTGGGCTGAGCTGCTCGGGCGTTTCATCAATTGGGAGATGGTCGGCGCGGGGTTCGTGCTGCTGACGCTCTATCTGTTCATCGCCCAGTGGTTGCGCTTCACCCCCTGTATCCTGCTGGCGCTGCTCTGGCTCTGGGTCTCGCCCCAGGTGAGCAATCCCTTCGCGAGCAGCAAGGGGACGAGCGAGCACGCCCTGAACACGCCCCGGGAGGAGACCCGCCCCTCAGTGCTGCCCATGGAGGAGCAGCTTGACCAGAGTGCCCCGCCGCCCAACGAGAACCTCAACGCCTATCTCGATGACTTCTATCGGGAGGAGCAGGAGAGGCTGGTGCACTTCCCGGAGAGCCTGCCAGCCCAGGCGACCCCCTTCGATGTGCTCATCATCAATGTCTGCTCCCTGGCCTGGCGTGACGTGGAGGCGAGCGGCCTGACCGGGCACCCGGTCTGGTCCCACTTCGACATTCGCTTCAACCGCTTCAACTCCGCCACCTCCTACAGCGGCCCGAGCTCCATTCGCCTGCTGCGGGCCAGTTGCGGGCAGACCAGCCACCAGGGGCTCTATGTGACGGCGCCGAAGCAGTGTCTGCTGTTCGAGAACCTGGCCCAGCTCGGCTTTGCCAAACAGGTGGCCATGGATCACTCGGGGGATTTTGGCAACTACCTGACCGGCCTGCAGCAGTATGCCGGGCTGGATGTGACCCCCATGGACAAGAAGGGGCTGGCCCATGACCTCGCCTCCTTCGATGGCGAGCCCATCTATCGCGGGGATGCCCTGTTCGGCCGCTGGCTGAACGAGCGGACACAGAGTCAGGCGGCACGCAACGTCACCTTCTTCAACCTCATCGCCCTGCACGATGGCAACCGCTATGTGGCGAGCCGCCAGATAGCGCCCTACAAGGCGAGGCTCAAGACCCTGCTGGATCAGCTGGACGACTTCATGACGACGTTGGAGCAATCCGGCCGCAAGGTGGCCGTGGTGATGGTGCCTGAGCACGGCGCCGCTCTCACCGGCGACAAGATGCAGATGGCCGGGCTGCGGGACATTCCCAGCCCGAGCATCACCCAGGTGCTGGTGGGGGTTGCCCTGCTCGGTACCAAGGCGCCCCACGAGGCGACCCGCAGCGTGGACACCCCCAGCAGCTTCCTGGCGGTATCAGAACTGGTCTCCAGGCTGGTGGGGAAGGATGTGTTCGGGAGCGAGACCATCGATTGGGATGCCCTGCTGGGCGACCTGCCGCAGACCCCGTCGGTGTCCGAGAACCAGGGCTCGGTGGTGATCGAATATCAGGGCAAGTACCACATCAAGCTGGGGCAGGGGGACTGGGTCCCCTATCCCCAATGAGACCGGAGGTGACGATGCGCAGCGAACGGCAATCAGACATGCAGACCCCCTTCGGCGTCCCGGTGGAGGGCACGGTAATCAATGACGTGGCCATGGTCCAGCAGGCCTTTGGTGTCAGCCTCTCCTACCAGGATATTGCCGCCAGGGAGCGGCTCGCCGCCTTGTGCGCACGCTTCCCCCTGCTGGCGGAGGTGGCGGTGAAAGGGCCCGAGGGGACTGGCGAGGGGAGGTCTGCATGAAGGTGATCGCCCTGCAGGGGATCCGGGGAGGTGTGGGGACCACCGCCATCGTGGCGGGGCTTGCCCAGGCTGCCCATGAGCAGGGGGCAAGGGTGCTGGCGGTGGATCTCTGCCCGGACAACCAGCTTGGCATCCACCTTGGCCTGCCCCATGACGATCCAGGAGGCTGGAGTCGGCTGACCCAGCCGGCGCGGGAGTGGCGAGGTGCGCTTCACCGCCGGGAGGAGGGACTGGATCTGCTCTCCCATGGCGGGGGGGAGGGGGCGTCGGCCGAGTGGCTGGCGGGGATCGATGGCTATGATCTGGTGCTGCTGGATCTGCCCCGGGGCATGGCCCCCGTCATCCCCTGCAGGCGCTTGCTGGTGGTCAATGCGGATGCCAACTGCCATGTGCGGCTTCACCGCCACTCCTGGGCGGACGATGAGCGTCTGCTGGTGACCCAGTTCTCCAGCCAGCGGGCCCTGCAGCAGGGGTTGCTGGATCTCTGGCTGGCAGGGGGGCTCCCTCTGCTCAATCTTCATCTGCACAGGGACGAAGCCATGGCGGAGGCCATGGCCGCCAAGCTGCCGGTCGGCCGCTATGCGCCCACCAGTCTGGTTGCCCACGAGCTGGCCGCCCTGGCGACCTGGTGTCTGGCAGAGGGGGAGGCCCCCCGATGAGAGTGCGGCTGCTGACGCCGGCTGCGGGCCTCTGGTGCTCGCAGCGCTATCGCGCACTGCGTGAGCGGGGGGCTTCCCGCCCGGGGGCGGCCGCATTGACCCTGGGCTGGCTGCTGGCCTGGGCTCTCTTCCCCCTCGAGCGTCATGGCTGGCAATGGGTGCTGGGCCATGCCCGGGGGCTCTATCCCCAGCTGACGCACCCCCGGGTGGGGGATCCCCTGCGCGTTCTGTTGCAGAGCCTCTGGATGATAGTGCGTCGCCCACAGCCCATCCCCCTGCGCTGGCCTGCCTCCTGGCAGCGGATCTGGCACTGGGGCACACAGACTCTCGGCGCCTTCCTGGCCCGCCAGGAGGAGAAAGGGCTGGCCGCCGCCAGGGCCACGCCCCGCGAGGCACGCTGGAAGAGCGTGCTGCTCTGCGTGGTGGCCGGGAGCCTCTCCCTGCTCTGCGTCACCCAGCCGTTCACCCTGCAGGCGCAGCTGGTGTTCGTCCTCCTGCTGGCGGCCATGGCCTTCATCCTGCGCGCCGTGCCGGGCCGTTATCCCATGCTGATGATGATGGTGCTCTCCCTCACCATCTCCTGCCGCTACATCTGGTGGCGCTACACCTCGACCCTCGACTGGTTCGATCCCGTCAGCCTGGCCTGTGGCCTGCTGCTGCTGGCCGCCGAGACCTATGCCTGGCTGGTGCTGCTGCTCGGCTACTGGCAGACCGCATGGCCCCTGCACCGCCCCCCGGCACAACTGCCGGCGGATCCGGCCCAGTGGCCCAGCGTGGATCTGATGATCCCCACCTACAACGAGGATCTCGCCATCGTGAAGGGGACTGTCTACGCCGCCATAGGGCTCGACTGGCCCGCCGACAAGCTGACCATCTGGCTGCTTGACGACGGGGGGCGGGCGGCGTTTCGCGATTTCGCCGAGGAGGCGGGGATCCGCTATGTGGCCCGGTCGACCCATGAGCACGCCAAGGCGGGCAACATCAATCACGCCCTCAAGATGGCCACCGGGGATCTGGTCGCCATCTTCGACTGTGACCACCTGCCGACCCGCTCCTTCCTGCAGATGACGGTGGGCTGGTTCTACCGGGATCCCCGTCTGGGCGTGGTCCAGACCCCCCACCACTTCTTCTCCGCCGATCCGTTCGAACACAACCTGCAACGGTTTCGCAAGATGCCGAACGAGGGGGCTCTCTTCTACGGCCTGGTGCAGGATGGCAACGACATGTGGGACGCCAGCTTCTTCTGCGGCTCTTGCGCCGTCATCAAGCGCACTGCCCTTGACGAGATCGGTGGCATCGCGGTGGAGACGGTCACCGAGGATGCCCACACCTCCCTGCGGCTGCACCGCCTCGGCTACACCTCGGCCTATATCCGGATCCCGCTGGCGGCGGGACTGGCCACCGAAAGCCTCTCTGCCCACATCGGTCAGCGCATCCGGTGGGCGCGCGGCATGGTGCAGATCCTGCGTCTGGACAACCCCCTCTTCGGCAAGGGGCTCAAGCTGGGGCAGCGGCTGTGCTACTTCAATGCCATGCTGCACTTCCTCTCGGGCATACCGAGGCTCATCTTCCTGACGGCGCCGCTCGCCTTCCTGATCCTGCACGCCTACATCATCTATGCCCCGGCGGCGGCCATCGCCCTCTACATGTTGCCTCACATCTTCCACAGCGCCCTGACCAACTCCCGGTTGCAGGGCAAGGTGCGCCACTCCTTCTGGGGCGAGGTCTATGAGACGGTGCTGGCCTGGTACATTGCCAGGCCGACCACGGTGGCGCTCTTTGCACCCCACAAGGGGACGTTCAACGTGACCGCCAAGGGGGGGATGACGGAGGAGGTGTTCCTCGATCTGTCGGTCTCCCGCCCCTATCTGCTGCTGATCCTGCTCAATCTGTGCGGGCTGGGGTTCGGCCTCTGGCGCATCGGCACCGGCCCTGCCGACGAGGTGCCGACCCTGATCCTCAGCATGATCTGGACCCTCTACAACATGACCATACTGGGCGGCGCCCTGGCGGTGGCCTTCGAGTCGCGGCAGGTCCGTGCCAACCCCAGGGTGGAGATGGTGATGCCGGCGGCTATCAGGCTGGCGAACGGTCACCTCTACCCCTGTACCGTCAGGGATTACTCCAACGGGGGGGTCGGGGTGCTGCTCGAGGCGCCCCTGCCCCTGGCCGACAAGGAGAGGGTCTGGTTGCTGCTGCGCCATGACCAGCGGGAGCAGGCGTTCGCCGCCAAGGTGCAGCGGGTGTTCGGCTGCAAGCTGGGGCTGGAGCTGGAGCCCATGGCGCAGGCGCAGCATGTCGAGTTCATCCAGTGCACCTTCGCCCGGGCCGATACCTGGTCCCTGTGGCAGCAGCGTCTGGGCAAGGATCGCCCCCTCCACAGCCTGCTCGACATTACCCTGCTCGGCTGGGGGGCTTACTGGCGTCTGGCCCGTACCTCACCCATCGGCTTTGTTTGTATCCTCCTCGAGAAGCTGGCTCGCTGGCTCCTCTCCTTCGTTCCCCGTCGCGTCTCCCCAGATTTCCGGGCCGGGACTCCGACCTCACAGACAGTGAAAGGATGATGAAACCACAACGCTACCTTATTCCTCTCCTGCTGATGGCTCAGGGTGCGACCGCCGCCGAGGCCGTCGGCCCCCTGCCGCCCGTTCCCGCTCCGGTGCGCACCCAGGGGATGAGCTTCGAACAGATGGCATCATCGCCAGGCACCCTCTCCCTGCGCGGCAATGCGCCAGACGGACTGGCCGACTTCACCGTACGGCGGGACGAGGTGGTGACCCGGGCCACCCTGGACCTGAACTTCACGCCATCGCCCTCCCTGCTGCCGCTCATCTCCCAGGTCAAGGTCTATCTCAATGACGAGCTGATGGGGGTGACGGCCCTCAACCAGGATCAGATGGGGACGATGACCCATGCCAGCATCGAGCTGGATCCCCGCTATGCCAAGGATTTCAACCGCCTCAAGGTGAGCTTCGTCGGCCACTATCGGAAAGTGTGCGAGAACCCGGCGAGCGATACCCTCTGGCTCAACGTCAACCGGGACAGCAAGCTGACCCTGCAGTTGCAGACCCTGCCGGTGCGCAACGAGCTCTCCTTCTTCCCCATGCCGTTCCTCGACGTGCGGGACAATGGCAAGCTGACTCTGCCCATGGTGTTCACGGGCTCAGTGCCCCCGGAGCAGCAGCAGGCGGCGGCGGTGCTGGCCTCCTGGTTCGGCACCAAGGCCCAGTGGCGGGGCCAGCATTTCCCTGTGCTCATCAACCAGTTGCCGGATCGCAACGCAGTGATCTTTGCCACCAATGACGCGCGCCCCGATTTCCTGGTGGACTATCCCGAGGTGAAGGGGCCCACCATCGACATGATCAGCTCCCCCGACAACCCCTATGTGAAGCTGCTGCTGATCCTGGGGCGGGATCAGCAGGATCTGCTGACGGCGGTGCAGGGGCTGGCGCGAGGCGATGTCATGCTGCGTGGCCAGAGCGTCATGGTGGACGAGGTGAAGCCGCTCTCCCCGCGTCAACCCTACGACGCCCCGAACTGGGTGCGACTGGATCGCAAGATGCGCTTTGACGAGCTCACGGAGTACCCGGGCCAGTTGCAGGCAACGGGGCGCACGCTGTGGCCCATGAGCATGACGCTGCGCCTGCCGCCGGATCTCTATCTACTGGGGGAGAACGGCATCAGGACGGAGCTGAAGTATCACCACACCTCGCCCACCCTGCGCGACGGTTCCCGGCTGGATGTGGCGGTCAACGGCCAGCTCATGAAGTCGTTCACGCTCGAGCCCGGCGAGGTCAAGAGTGAGCGGTTGCTGACCCTGCCGCTCTGGTTTGCCGACGACGGCGACACCATGGCGCTGCGCATGCCCGGGCTCAAGACCACCCAGGCCAACAGCCTGAGCTTCTCGTTCGAGTATGCCCAGCAATACATGGGAGGGACGGAGGATGGCCGTTGCGACCTGGTGATGCCGCCTGCCCATCAGGTGCGCATCGACGAGGGCTCCACCATCGACTTCACCGGCTATCGCCACTTCATCGAGATGCCCGACCTCAAGGCGTTCGCCTATGCCGGCTTCCCGTTCAGCAGGATGGCGGATCTCGCCGACACCCAGATTGTCATGCCGGCCAGACCCCATCCCGGGCAGATCACCACCTTGCTCGATGCCGTCGGTGCCATCGGGGCCGAGACCGGGTATCCGGCGCTCTCCCTGCAGGTTCTGGACGACTGGGAGCGGGCGCGCACCGCGGATCGGGATACCCTGCTCATTGGCACCCTGCCGGAGGAGTTTCGAGGGGATCTGGCTCCCGACGCCCTGCTGCAATCCACGCGCAGCTGGGTCAACGAGCCAACCCGCCAGCACAAGGGGGATCTGCTGCACACCATGGCCGATCGCCAGCCCCAGGCCCGGGTGGGCATGACGGGCAACCGGGCCATCGCCGTCATCCTGGGGCTGCAATCGCCGACCCATGATCAGCGCAGCCTGGTGGCCTTGCTGGCGGATGGACCGGCGGGGGTCACATTGCTCAATGAGGCTCTGCAGACCCGTACCCTGCGCGATCAGGTGGCGGGCTCGGTGGCCATCATCCGGGAATCCGGGGTGAAGAGCCTGGTGGTGGGGGATCGCTACGAGGTGGGCTACCTGCCGTGGTGGGAGCGTCTCTGGCAACTGTTTGCCCGTTATCCGGTGCGTCTTGCCGGGCTGACCCTGCTCTGCATGCTGGTACTGGGCTGGGGCCTGCGGGTGTTGCTTGCCAGTGCCAGCCGCCGCCGTCTGAAGGAAGATTAAGATATGACTCAGATGAAAAATGTCTGTGGTGCCCTGCTCCTCTGGGCCCTTTGTTCCCTCCCGGCGCAGGCCGTCTGCCACTGGCCGGAGTGGGATCACTTTCGCCAGCACTACATCAGCGAAGAGGGCAGGGTCATCGACCCTGCCGACGGGCGCCGCATCACCACCTCGGAAGGCCAGAGCTATGCCCTCTTCTTCGCTCTGGTCAACGATGACAGGGAGACCTTTGCCCGCCTGCTCGACTGGACGGAGCGGCAGCTCGCCCGCGGGGATCTGACCGGCTTCCTGCCATCCTGGCTCTGGGGCAGGCAGCAGGACGGCAACTGGGGCGTGCTGGACGCGAACAGCGCGTCCGATTCGGATCTCTGGATAGCCTACAGCCTGCTGGAGGCAGGTCGCCTGTGGGACAACCACAGCTACTCTGCCCTCGGCACCCTGTTGCTGCGCCGCATCGCCCGGGAAGAGGTCGCCACGCTGCCGGGTCTCGGCCCCGTGTTGCTGCCCGGGGCGAAAGGCTATGAGGGGGAGGGACGCTGGACCCTCAACCCCAGTTATCTGCCCCCACAACTGCTGGCCAGATTCGCTTCCTTCAAGGGGCCCTGGGGCGAGATGCGGGCCCTCTTGCCCAAATTGTTGCAGGAGAGTGCGCCCCGTGGCTTTGCCCCGGACTGGGTGGACTGGCAGGCCGACAAGGGATGGCAGGTGACGGCGGACAAGGGCGACACCGGTGGCTATGACGCCATCCGCGTCTATCTCTGGCTCGGCATGCTGAGCGAGGAGGATCCCGCCAGGGCTTCCCTGGTGGCCCACTTTGCCCCCATGCTGGCGCAGCTGACCGAATCGGGTCATCTGCCCGAGCGGGTCTCCAGCCAAAGTGGTCAGGTTCAGGGCAAGGGGCCGAGCGGCTTTGCCGCCGCCCTCCTGCCCCTGTCACGGGGCTTGCCGGCGCAGGTCACCTTGCGCAAGCAGGTCTCCGATCACGGGCTGGATGCGGATGCCTACTACGGCAGCGTGCTGACCCTGTTCGGCGCAGGCTGGGATCAGGGGCGTTATCGCTTTGCCGCCGACGGTACCCTGCAGCCGGATTGGAGCGAGTCATGTCAGGCAGAGTAACTCTGGGGTGCCTGCTCGCCTGCCTGATGAGCGGAGCCCTGGCGCAAGGGACGGTACAGCCGGTGGCCTGGTTGCTGGAGCAGGTCAGGATTGGCGAGGCCCGTGGGCGGGAAGATCTCGTCAGCAACAGCCTCTATTCCCTCTCCCTGGTGGAGCCCGATCATCCGGAGCTGCTGGCAGCCCAGGCCCGTCAGGCCCTGCGCCAGGGCAAGGTCAAGGAGGCCGGGGCACTGCTGGCCCGCCTTGGCAAGCAAGACCCCGACTCTGCGCTCTATCGTCAGGGCATGGCCAACCTGGCCCTGAACGAACCGGCCAGGCGCCAGCAACTGCAACAAGCCAGGCTGCTGACCAGCGCCGGCCGGCTGGAGGAGGCCGAGCGTCTCTATCGCTCCCTGTTCTCCGGTGATTTGCCCCCCAATCTCGACGTGGCGGTGGATTATGCCCTGTTGCAGACACGGATCCCGGCCATGAAGGCGAAGGGGCTGGCGGCCCTGGAGGCACTCAACCGGCAATATCCGGGTGAGCCCAGAGTGCGGGGCGGGCTGGCTCGCCTCTATCTGGCGGAGGGTCGGCGCCAGGGGGCACAGAACCTGTTGCGCGAGATGGCGCGAGACCCCTATCAGCGGGACGAGGCCGCCGAGATCTGGCTCGCGGACATCGAATCCCTGCCCATCGGTCCCGGGAGCATCGCTGCCTTGCAGGAGTACATGGTGCTCTTTGGCGAAGGGGATACCACCAAGGCGGAACAGCTGCTCGCGGCCCAGGAGGAGAAGTGGGCCTCGCCCGCCTATCGTGCACGCCAGTCGGCGCTCGCAAGCACGGCGGGAGGTGGTGCCTCCATCTCCCGCTTGCAGCGTGCCCTGGCTGCCAACCCGGGGGATCCCGAACTCATGGGGGCCCTCGGGCAGGCCTACTCCCGCAACGATCAGCGAGCGCTGGCCATCGCCCAGTTTGAACGGGTGCTGGCACACCCCGAGGTGACCGACAAGGACAAATGGCGCAGCCTGCTGGCCACCAACCGCTACTGGCTGCTGGTGAGCCAGGGGCGCAGCGCCCTGGAACGGGAGCAGTGGGATGAGGCGGCGACCCTGTATCGCCGTGCCATCGCCCAGGATGGGCGTGAACCCGAAGCCTGGCTGGGGCTCGGAGACAGCGAGCGTGGCCGTCATCGCGATGCCGACGCGGAGTCCGCCTACCGCAAGGCGCTCGCCATGGGGAGCGCGCGGGAGCGGGCACTGGCCCGCCTGTTCGATCTCTACAAGGAGCAGGATCCGGCACGTGCCCTGGCCCTGCTGGAGCAGCAGGGCACCCCCGGGATGCAAGCCGAAGGGCGGCGGCTCAAGGCCGGGCTGTTGCAGGAGGAGGCCGATCAGCTCGATC
This sequence comes from Aeromonas sp. R5-1, assembly GCF_040908265.1. Taxonomy (NCBI): domain Bacteria; kingdom Pseudomonadati; phylum Pseudomonadota; class Gammaproteobacteria; order Aeromonadales; family Aeromonadaceae; genus Aeromonas; species Aeromonas sp. R5-1. Next base: position 38,050 of record NZ_JBFODJ010000129.1, on the reverse strand, counting down.
GGGCCGGCAAGGTGGCGGCGGCGCTGCGCCTTCGCGAGCAGGCACTCGCGCTGACCCCGGAAGAGGTGTGGCTGGCCTATCGAGTGGCCGATACCCGGGCCCGCCTCGGGGAAGCCGGTAGCGGGGAGCGGCTCTTGCGGGAACGGCTGGCGGCGCGACCCCAGGACGCCACCCTGCGCTACGCCACCGCCCTCTATCTCTCGGGGCAGGACAAGACGGTGGAGGCGAGAGGGGTGCTGGCCGCCATCCCTAGGTCCGGCTGGACACAGGACATGGATGCGCTGGATCGGCGCCTCGCCCGCGGCGAGGTGCTCGCCAGGGCGAGGGCGCGTCACGAGGCCGGGGATGATGAGGGGGCCGAACGCCTGCTTCAGCCGCTGCAGCCGGATGAAGAGGTAAGCCTGATGCTGGCGGAGTGGTCCACGGATCGGGGGGCCTATGCACTGGCGGAGCAGCGCTATCAGGAGGTGCTTGCCCGCACGCCGCAACAGCCCGAGGCCAGGCTTGGCATGGCCGAACTGGCCCAGGCCAGGGGCGATCTGGCAAAGGCCCGTCACTGGCTGCCCGCCTGGCCGGTCAGCCCGCTGCCCCCGGAGGGGGCCAACTACTACCGCCGGGTAGCCAATCTCTATCAGGCGCTGGGAGAGGGCGAGACAGCCCGCGCCATCTTCACCGACTACGAACCCCTGGTGGCGATGCAACCGGCCTCCCAGCAGACGGCGCTGTTCTGGCGCGATGCCGCCCGTCAGCGCGTTGCCGAGCATGATGTGGAAGGGGCTCTGGTGCGGGATCGCAAGGGGCTGGTGGCCGCAGGTCTGGCCCCCCGCGAGGATCTGGAGGGGGGCGAGCTGACCCGGCTGGCCCGCAGTCAGGATGGGGAGGGGTGGCTGGCATCCGGCCTGCGCAGCGATCTCGACAGGCACTACCGGCAGAGCCAGACCACCTTCTCCCTCGACAGCGATTACTGGGGCTCCAGCGGTACCGGGGGCTACTCGGATCTGCGGGCGCTGACCCAGATGGCGCAACTGGATACGCCGCTGGCCGGTGGTACCGCTTTCGGCCGCCTTGAACTGGTCGACATGGATGCCGGAGATCTGCCGGACTCCCCTTACCGGGCGCAGTTCGGTACCTGTGCGGCCAGGGACTGCCGCGGGGACGCGCACCAGCAGAGCCGGGGGACCACCCTGGCGGCAGGCTGGCAGCGGGGGGCCTGGGCGTTCGATCTGGGGACCACGCCCCTCGGTTTCGAGGTGGTGGACTGGGTCGGTGGCGCCACCTTGACCGGTGACTGGCACACGCTGGGGTGGGGGATGACCCTCTCGCGTCGGCCCGTCAGCAGCTCGCTGCTCTCCTATGGGGGAACGGTGGATCCGGGCACGGGCATCAGCTGGGGCGGGGTGCGGGCGAACGGGATCCGCCTCGATCTCAGCCGGGATCTGGGAGGGGCCGTCGGGTTCTGGGGCAGCGCCCAGCAGCACCTGCTGACCGGCAAGAACGTGCCCGACAACTGGCGCACCCGGCTCATGGGAGGGGGCTATTACAAGTTCGTCAACGAGACCCATCGCCGTGCCAGCGTGGGGCTCAGCACCATGCTGTGGCACTACCAGCAGGATCTGGGGGGCTATACCCTGGGGCAGGGGGGTTATTACAGCCCGCAAGGGTACTTCTCGCTCTCGGTGCCGGTCAGCTACCGGCAGCGTACCTCGGACTGGTCATGGGAGCTGGGGGGATCGGGATCCTGGTCCTACGCCCGAACCGACGACAGCCGTCGCTACCCGCTGGAAGGCCTGCTGCCCGCCGGTTTGCCAGACAGAAATGCGCCTGTGAAAGGGGGCAGCAGCAGTGGATTCGGCTACACCCTGAATGGCGTGGTGGAACACAGGCTGACGGAACACTGGCGCATCGGTGGCCGGGTGGACATCCAGCAGGCGGATGACTATGCCCCCAGCCATGTCACCCTGTTCCTGCGCTACACCTTCAAGCCCTGGCAAGGGGATCTCGACATGCCGCCAAGGCCTCTCACCCCCTACGCGGACTTCGACTGACAGAGGCGCCCGTCATCACCGGGCGCCCTTATTTCAGATAGGAACGCAGTACCCTCACCACCTGATCCAGATCGTCCAGCCGCTCGGCATGGGTCGCCTCCTCGGCGCCAAGATGCTCGCGCATGTGCCCCTCCAGCACCTCCAGCATCAGGCCGTTGACGGCGCCGCGGATGGCGGCGATCTGCTGCAGGATGGCGGCGCAGTCTGTTTCCTGTTCCAGGGCGATCTCCAGGGCACCGGTCTGCCCCTTGATGCGCCTGACCCGTGCCAGCAGCTTCTTCTTGTCGTGAACCGTGTGTGACATGCAGGATCCTCTCGATCAATAAAACTATACTGGGGTATAGTATATAGCATCCTCGTTTTCAGGAGAAATCCATGCCATCCCTCGCCTCATCCCACTGCCATCACCCCGTCGTCCACGAAGGGAATCCCCTGGCCGAACAGAAGACCCGCTGGGCCGTGCTGCTCACCGTCGTCATGATGGTGGCGGAGATCGGTGGCGGCTGGTTCTACAACTCCATGGCGCTGCTGGCCGACGGCTGGCACATGAGCTCCCATGCCCTGGCCCTCGGCCTCTCGGTGCTGGCCTATCGCGCGGCCCGCCACTTTGCGCGGGATCACAGGTTCAGCTTCGGTACCTGGAAGATAGAGGTGCTGGGGGGCTTCAGCAGCGCCCTGCTGCTGGTGGGGGTGGCGGGGTTGATGCTGTTCGAGTCGGTGGCCAGGTTGCTGGACCCCAGCCCCATCCATTATCAGCAGGCGATCGGCATTGCCCTGCTGGGCCTGCTGGTGAATCTGGCCTGTGCCTGGCTGCTCAGGGACGATCACGGCCATCACCATGGTCACGACCACCATCACGGTCATCACGACCACTCGCACGATCACCACCACGGCCATCAGGATCTCAACCTGCGGGCCGCCTACCTCCACGTGCTGGCGGACGCGGCCACCTCGGTGCTGGCGATTGTGGCGCTGGTGGGAGGCATGTTGTGGGGGGCGGACTGGCTGGATCCCCTGATGGGCATCGCCGGGGCCGTGCTGGTGGCGGTGTGGGCCAGGGGGCTGCTGCGTGATACCGGGCGCGTCTTGCTGGATGCGGAGATGGATGCGCCCCTGGTGGACGAGATCCGCGAGGTGATTGCCGAGCTGCCTGGCGCCGAGATCCGCGATCTGCACGTCTGGCGGGTGGGGCAGATGCAGTATGCCGCCGCGATGTCGTTGCAGATGGCGACCCCGGTCCCGGCACAGGCGATCCGCGAGCGCCTCGCCATCCACGAGGAGCTGGTGCACCTGACCATCGAAGTGTCTGCCGACTGACGCCCCTGGCGGGGGTCAGCGGGGAGGCTCGCTCCCCTGATCTTGCCAGAGGGAGCCCAGCATCAGCCTCAGCAGCAGTCCCGGCGGGTCGTCGAGCAGGCGGCCCGGCTCCAGCAGCAGGTGGCCGTCGGCACGAAAGCCCAGGCTGGCGTGGACCTTGCCTTCCTCGCCACACACCTGGAGGAGGCCGTTCAGGGAACCCCCCTCGCCGGGTTGACAGCGCAGCCGCAGCTCCCGTGGTTCCCCCAGCAGGGTGAAGGCGCGGGCGAGGGGCGGGCTCTCTTCATAATCCGGCCAGTTGAAGAAGTGATAGCGTTCGGCGAGCACGCCGGCCTGCTGGCAGAACTGATCGAACAACTGGGCAATGCCCTGATACTCCTGGTCCAGCCGCCTGGCCTGCTCCTCAATCCGTTTCATCACCAAGCCCCCTCTATCCATTTGATTGGACATTGATTTCGTCACTCGCTCCCCTCTTCCCGCTGGTATGGGCCGAAAGCGGTGCCAGGTCTGTGAGCGCGATCGAGTTTTCGTTATGAAAACGTTATCTTGTTGATGCGGATTGGTTTTTTTTGCCCATCCGCTCACATTTACGGCAATTCCCGCTGATTAATATGACACCGCTCGGCAATGACCGGGTACTCGGATATCGAGACTAACTACAGCGGGAATTATAAAAAAATGGATATGAAAAAGACCAAAGTGGCGCTGGTAACAGCCTCACTGCTCGCGCTTTTGTCAGGCTGTAACGACAACAGTTCTTCTGCTCCTGCCCCTCAGGATGAGCCCGTCGCTCGTCTTCCCAACGTCCAGCCCCCGGCCGAACTGCTGACGGCCGGCCCCGACGAAGCGGTCATCGCCCTGGTGGATACCCAGACCAGCGCGGCGCGCGGTGTCACCGGCCCGTTCGCCAGCCACAGCCTGCACCTGTGGAACAACGACGCCTGCAACTCGACCTCGGAGGGCGGCCTCAACACCGGTTGGGATGACAAGAGCAAGACGCCGTCCGCGGCGGACAGTTTTGGTCCGGCCTGGGTCGTGCCGCTCTCCAAGATGGAAGGCTGCATCAACTTCATCGCCCGCAACGGCGATCTCGCGAACCTGACCGGCAGCGACATGAAGGTGGTCTTCAGTGATCACCCGGATCGCACCGTGGCCATCGTCGCCGGCAAGAACGAGATCTTCGGCAGCCGGGCGGAAGCCTTCACCGCCGCCTTCGGCGTGGCGGGGGCCAGTGCCCATCTCATCGACGACAACACCCTGATTTGGCAAGGGGGCAAGGACAAGCCCTATGTGCGCCTCTACTACACAGAGTCAGGCACCATCACGGCAAACAGCGAGGGTGTATTCGATTTCCCCTACCTCAAGCTGAGCCCGACCAGCCTGACCGAAGAGCAGCAGGCCAAATACCCGCACCTCAAGGATGCCGCCGCCTTCGCCCTGCCTGCGGGGAAAGATCTCAAGCCCCTGCTCAAGGGTGAGCTGGTCGCCATCGGGACCGATGCGGACGGCATCCTGCAGGGGGCGACCCTGGTGCAGAGTGCCGGTGCCCTCGATGCCCTTTACAGCGAGGCGGCCACCAAGCTGGCCTACGGCGCCGTGGTGGAGGGGGGCAATGTCACCTTCCGGCTCTGGGCACCGACCGCCAAGTCGGTCAAGCTGGCGCTGTTCGACGAGCAGCACAAGTCGCTTGGCGAGCGCGCCATGACCCTGGACGAGGCCAGCGGCAGCTGGAGCGTGCAGGGGGGCAGCGATCTTGTCGGCAAATACTACCGCTACGATATCCAGGTCTATCACCCGGTCAGCCGCAAGCTGGAATCCTATCAGGTGACCGACCCCTACTCCCTGAGCCTGGCGATGAACTCCGAGTTCAGCCAGGTGGTGGATCTCGACGATCCGGCCCTCAAGCCGGAAGGCTGGGACAGCCTCAAGGCGCCCCACAGCCAGAAGAACCCCGCCGACATCACCATCTATGAGGCCCACGTCCGGGATCTGACCGGCAACGACGAGTCGACGCCGGTGGATCACCGCGGCAAGTTCCTCGGGCTGACCGACAGCGACAGCGTGCCCGTCACCCACCTGAAATCCCTGGCCAAGAGCGGCGTCAGCCACCTGCATCTGCTGCCGGTGTTCGACATCGCCACCGTCAACGAGGATCCGGCCAAGGTGGCCAACATCGGTGATGACTTCAGCAAGCTGTGCGAGGTCAATCCCGAGGTCAAGAACTCCAGGTTTGCCAGCCACTGTGGTGGCGGCGAGACCATCGAAGCCGTGCTCGGTGATCTGCAAGCCAGCGACAGCAAGGAAAACCCCGTGGTGCAGGAGCTGTACGGCTATCTGCGCGGGGTGGACTCCTTCAACTGGGGCTATGACCCCTACCACTACACCACCCCGGAAGGCTCCTACGCCACCAATGCGGAGGGGACGACCCGGATCAAGGAGTTCCGCGAGATGGTGCAGGCCATCAAGCAGAACATCGGCATGAACGTGGTGATGGACGTGGTCTACAACCACACCAACGAAGCGGGTCTCGGTTCCAAATCCGTGCTCGACAAGATTGTGCCCTGGTACTACCAGCGCCTCAATCCGGAGACCGGTTCGGTGGAAAACTCCACCTGCTGCTCCAACACGGCGCCGGAACACGCCATGTTCGCCAAGCTGATGGATGACTCCCTGGTCACCTGGGCACGGGACTACAAGATCGATGCCTTCCGCTTCGACCTCATGGGCCATCACCCGAAAGATCAGATGGTGCAGGCCCTGGCCGAGGTGAAGAAGGTCAATCCGGACATGTACTTCTACGGCGAGGGGTGGAACTTCGGCGAGGTACAGGATGACAAGCGGTTCGTGCAGGCGACCCAGAAGCATCTGGCCGGTACCGGCATCGGCTCCTTCTCCGACCGGCTGCGTGACGCGGTGCGCGGCGGCAGCCCGTTCGACGGCGGCGAAGCCATTCGCAAGACCCAGGGCTTTGGCAACGGCGCCCTGGTGGATGCCAACGAGCTGGACGGCGTCGATCTCGCCACCGCCCTGCATCAGTCCGATCTGGTGCGCCTCGGCATGGCGGGCAACCTCAAGGAGTTCGTGCTGACCGACAAGGACGGCATTCCGAAGAAAGGCTCCGACATCGACTACAACGGTCAACCGGCGGGCTATGCCCAGGATCCGACCGAAATCCAGAACTATGTCGACAAGCACGACAACCAGACCCTGTTCGACAACCTGGCGTACAAGGCACCCGCCGGGGCCGACCTGGTGCGGATGCAGGGGGTCTCTCTGGCGACTGCCATGCTGGGTCAGGGCATTCCCTTCACCCACGCGGGTGTCGAACTGCTGCGTTCCAAGTCCATGGAGCGGGACAGCTACGACTCCGGTGACTGGTACAACCGGGTTGACTACGGCTTAAGTGACAATAATTTTGACAAAGGGCTGCCGCGCAAGGACAAGGACGAGGCCAACTACGAGCTGATCGAGCAGGTGCTTGGCCAGCACGCCAAGCCGGGTTCGGCCGAGATGCATCAGATGGTGAACTTCTACCAGGAGCTCTCCGAACTGCGTCAATCCTCTCGTCTGCTGCGTCTTGGCAGCGGCGCCGAGGTGATCAAGCGGGTCGACTTCCGCAACACCGGCCCTGAGCAGATCCCGGGTCTCATCGTGATGAGCGTGGATGACGGGGTGGGCGCCGGTGCGGATCTGGATCCGGCCATCGACGGCCTGGTAGTGATGATCAACGCCACCAATCAGCCCCAGAGCATCGGTGATTTCCGTGACGGCAAGGATCAGCCCATCGATCTGACCGGCATGGTCCTGAGCGGTGCCCACCGTGACTCCGACAGCATCGCCAGCGGTGCGGCCAATGACAGCGGTCAGCTGACCCTTGGCGCCTGGTCGGCGGCGGTGTTCGTCAAGCCGCAGAGCGGTGCCCAGGGCGCGGGGCTGCCGGTGAGCAAGAAGACGGATCTGAGCACCTTGCCTCCCTTCGGTGACACCGAGGTGTTCGTGCGCGGTTTCCTGAATCAGTGGGATCCGGTCAACAAGATGAACTTCAGTGGCAACTTCACCTATGAGTTCACCACCGAGGTGACGGCGGATCAGCTGGGGTCGACCCAGGTGAAGATCGCTGGCAACGAGTGGAGCGGCCCCGTCAATTACGGCAAGTGCAGCGATACCGACCAGCTTGCGACCGGCCAGGTCAATACGCTCTGTGCCAATGGCGGGGATCTGCCGTTCAACGTGGAGAAGGCTGGCACCTACAAGTTTGTCTTCACCGCCATGAACAAGGACAAGCCCACCCTGAGCGTCAGCTACACCGAACCGGCGCAGAGCTGCAAGGTGCTGGATACCGTCGCGGGCAATCCGCTCGGCTTCCCGCTCTATGTGCGCGGCAGTCTGAGCGACTGGAACGCCCAGCCGGCCTACCAGCTGAGCTACAAGGGGATGGAAGGCAACCTCGCCATCTATCAGGCCGCCTTCAACTACGCGGGCAGCTTTGACTTCAAGTTTGCCAACGACGATGGCAACTGGAGCAAGCAGTTCTTCGTGAAGGATGCCGGTGGCACCCTGATCGCACTGGAGCCCGAGCAGGTTTACCCGCTCCAGCACGGCGACGGTGGCATGGGCAACAACAGCATCACGCTGGAACAGGGTCTGTGGAGCTTCCTGGTGAAGGTTGACCCGACCCAGACTTCCGGCGAGGTGGGCAGCGTCATCATCCAGGAGTGCAGCGCCAAGTAAGTCTTTCCCATCGAGCCCGGGGCTGGCTCGGCAGCCCCGGGTTGAATTCCGCCTTGCCAAGGGCGGGATAACACCGAGAGAGTAAGCAAAGCGCGACTGCCGACCGGCAGCCGCGCTTTTTCTTTGCTCGTGGGCGAGGCAATAAAAAAGCCGCCCCATTGGAGCGGCTGTTGGTTGTACCGTTAACGGCCGGCCTAGCGTTTTCGCAGCAGGCGCAGGGCGTTGGCGGTGACCAGGGCGGTGGCGCCGGTGTCGGCCAGCACCGCAATCCACAGGCCGGTGATGCCGAGCAGGCTGGTGACCAGGAAGATGGCCTTGAGCCCCAGCGCCAGCGCGATGTTCTGGTGGATGTTGGCCAGCGCCGCGCGGGAGAGCCGGATCATGGCGGCGACCCCGCCGAGCTGGTTGTGGGTCAGCGCCGCATCGGCGGTTTCCAGCGCCACGTCGGTGCCGCCTCCCATGGCGATGCCGATGCTCGCCCGCTTCATGGCCGGGGCGTCGTTGATGCCGTCGCCGATCATCGCGACCTTTTGCGTCAGACCGAGCTTGGCGATCTCATCGACCTTGCCCTCCGGCAGCAGGCCGGCGCGCCAGCCCATGCCGAGCTCGGTGGCGATCGCCTCGGCGGCGCGGGGGTTGTCCCCGGTCAGCATGATGCTCTTGAGACCAAGCTGGTTGAGCTCTTGCAGCGCCGCAGCCGCCTCCGGCCGGATCTGGTCGCGCAGGGCCAGCAGGGCGGCCGGGGCGGCGTCAGGCTGACCGAGCACCACCACTGTCTTGCCTTGCTGCTCCAGGGTGGCGACCCGGGCCTGTATCGCGGCATCCAGGGTGGCGACCCGGCTCGGTGCCAGCAGCTGCCAGAGGGTGCCGTCGATGCGACCTTCCACGCCCATGCCGGGCAGGGCGCGCAGCGCCTGGGCCGCGGCGAGGCTGAGGCCCCGTTCGCTGGCCGCGGTCACCACGGCGCGGGCCAGCGGGTGGTGGGAGCCCTGCTCGATGGCTGCCGCCAGCGCCAGCAGTTCGGCCTCCGGCTGGCCATTGAGGCTCACCAGTTCGGTCAGCTGCGGCTTGCCCAGGGTCAGGGTGCCGGTCTTGTCAAAGGCCAGGGTATCGATGTGGGCCAACCGCTCCAGCGCTGCGCCCCCCTTGATGAGGGCTCCCTGCCGGGTGGCTGCCGCCAGCGCCGAGGTGACCGCCGCCGGGGTGGAGATGACCAGGGCGCAGGGGCAACCGATCAGCAGCAGCGCCAGCCCGCGATAGACCCACTCGTCCCAGCTCTGGCCGAAGGCGAGCGGCGGTACCAGCACCACCAGCAGGGCGACCAGCATCATGGCCGGGGTATACCAGCGGCTGAAGCGGTCGATGAAGCGCTCGATGGGGGCGCGCTGGGTCTCGGCCTCTTCGATGAGATGCAGGATACGGTCGATGGCGTTGTTGCCGGGCTCGGACACCACCTCGAGGCGCAGCACCCGATCCGCCGCCAGGCTGCCAGCGGGGACCTTGTCACCCCGGCGGCGCTCCACCGGGATGGATTCGCCGGTCAGGGCGCTCTCGTCAAAGGCGCCGAGGGGGTCGAGCAGGCGGGCATCGGCGGCCAGGCGGGCGCCTGGGGCGATTTCGATGATGTCACCGGGGCGCAGCTCATCGGCGCCGACCTCTTCGCGCACCTCGCCCTCGGCAGTGGTGCGGATGCGCAGCGCCTTGTCGGGCACCAGCGCCATCAGGGCGGTGACCCCGGCGCGGGCGCGGCCGGCGGCGTAGGCCTCCAGATGTTCACCCAGCATGAACAGCAGCAGCACCATGGCCGCTTCGGCGGTTTCGCCGAGGAACAGGGCCCCCACGGCGGCGACCGTCATCAGGGTCTCGATGGCGAAGGGGGAGCCGCTTCTGGTCAGTGCCCACGCCTTGCGGGCGACGGGCCACAGCCCCCAGAGGGTGGCCAGGGTAAAGAGCGGCTGACCGATCTGGGCCGGCAACAGGGCCGCCATCCCCATCAAGCCGGCGAGCGACAGGGGCTGCCAGTATTTGCCGAGCAGGTTACTGACCCTCTGCATCTGCGGGCTGCGGCCCGGTTCGCTGCGAGCCGTGTTCTGAGCGCCTCCTTTGAGCTGGAAGCCGGCGGCCAGCACGGCGGCGGTAACGGGGTCGGGGGAGAGGCCGGGGGCCAGATCCACCACCAGCTTCTCGGTGGCAAACAGCACCCGAGCCTGCTGTACGCCCTCCACCCGGCTGACGGCGGTCTCTATCTTGCGGGCACAGCTGGGACAATCCATGCCCAGCACCTGCCAGCTATGGCGGCGGCTGTTTTGCTCGGGGGTAGCCAGCGGCGGCTCGGTCGCGGCGGTCGTGTGGGCGTGCCCCTGCTCATGATGATCGTGGTCGTGGGCTGTGTCGGTGGCGCAAGCGCCTCTGGGGGGCTCTTCATCACCCGGGCCGTCTGCGCCACTTTGCCCCTGATGATCGTGGCGGGTCGGGTTGGCGACACCACTGGCCTGTGCCCCGTTGTCGCAGCAGTGGCTGGTGTGGCTGTGCCCGGCCTCTGGGGTGGCGGCCTTGCTGACGGCCTTGATGGGGGCGGCGGCGTGTTGATGGCTGCAGCAGGATTTGCTCATGATGCGTTCCTCTTGAGGGATCCCGCCCCTGCGGGATCCTGGATGACTGAGCCGAGTGTAAACCTTGGTGTAAAGTCCAAGGTCAAGTCCTCTTCTTCTCTTTGTCCGGGGCCATGACAGTGGCCGCTGATCTGCCCCTGGAGCAGGGGGATGCAAAGGGATGCCAAATCCCTTTCATTAGCGGGTGTTTGTCATCCCGTGGCGGGCCTATACTGGGGACCCTGGATCCCACATCAATCATCAAGGACCTAACATGAGCAATACCGTCACCCTGCAAGGCAACCCCGTCTCCGTCTCCGGCCACTTCCCCGTAGCCGGTGAGCAGGCCAAGCCCTTCTCCCTGGTTGCTGGCGATCTGTCCGATGCGACCCTGGCGACCTTCGCCGGCAAGCGCAAGATCCTGAACATCTTCCCGAGCGTCGACACCCCGACCTGCGCCACTTCCGTGCGCAAGTTCAACGAGCAGGCAAGCGCCCTGAACAACACCGTCGTGCTGTGCATCTCTGCCGACCTGCCGTTCGCCCAGGCCCGTTTCTGCGGCGCCGAGGGTCTGGACAAGGTGGTGAACCTCTCCACCCTGCGCGGTGTCTCCTTCCTGCAGGACTACGGCGTGGCCTTCTCCTCCGGCCCGCTGGTGGGTCTGGCTGCCCGTGCCATCGTGGTACTGGATGAGCACGACAAGGTGCTGCACAGCGAGCTGGTGGCCGAAGTCGCCGACGAGCCGAACTACGCCGCCGCCCTGGCCGTTCTGTAAGTCGCGCCACAGGCTGATTGCCTGACGGCCTGCCCCGTTCACACGGGGCAGGCCGTTTTTATTGCGCTCCCGAACCTTTTACTTATGGGGTGGGTCTGGCTAGACTTCGCCTCCACATCCTCGTTCAGCCTGTATCTGCGATCCCCATGACGTTTGACGAACTCGCCCTTGCCCCCGCCCTGTTGCCCCTGCTGCCCGCAGCGCTGGAAAAACCGACCCCCATTCAGCAGCTAGCCATTCCTGCTGCCTTGTCAGGACGGGATCTGCTTGCCCTGGCCAGGACCGGCAGTGGCAAGACCCTGGCATTCGGCCTGCCGTTGCTGCAGAGGCTGGACGCAGCCAGTGATCGGGTACAGGGATTGGTACTGGTCCCCACCCGGGAGTTGGCAAGCCAGGTGAGCGCCGCCCTGCAGGAGATTGCCGACGGGTTGGGGGTGCGCCTTCTGACCCTGTGTGGCGGGGTGGCCCAGGAGTGGCAGGAGCGGGAACTGGCTCTCGGCCCCCAACTGCTGGTGGCGACCCCCGGACGGTTGCGGGACTTGCTGGCCCAGCAGACGCTGGGGCTGGGTGCCCTGCGCATGCTGGTGCTGGATGAAGCGGATCGCCTGCTGGAGATGGGGTTCTGGCCCGATATCCAGTGGCTGATGAAGGCAATGCCGGAGGCGCGGCAGCAGATGCTCTTCTCCGCCACCTTGCCGGTCGAGCTGGAGAGCCTGGCCTCGGGCCTGCTGCAGGATCCGGTGCGCATCGAGGCCGAGCCGCTCAACAGCCTGGTGAACGACATCGAGGAGCGGCTCTATCTGGTCAACAGGAGCAGCAAGGTGCCTGCGCTGATCGCCCTGCTGGAGGCCGGAGAGTGGCCCCAGGTGCTGGTCTTCATCAGTGCCAGGGACGACGCGGACGGGGTGGCCAAGAAACTCGCCAGGGCTGGCATGACGGTGGCAGCCCTGCACGGAAACAAGGATCAGGCTGCGCGGGAGCAGGCGCTGGCGGATTTCAAGGAGGGCAGGGTGCGGGTGCTGGTGGCCACGGACCTGATGGCGCGCGGCATCCACGTGGAGGCATTGCCCGTGGTGATCAATCTGGATCTGCCGGAGCATGCGCCCGTCTACGTGCATCGTATCGGTCGTACCGCCCGTGCCGGACAGAGCGGTCTGGCCATCTCCCTTACCTGTCACGGGGATGGGGAGGCGCTCGAGGGGATTCGGGCCCTGACCGGTCGCCCCCTGCCCCTGGCGGCGCTGGCAGGTTTCCCGGTGACCGACAAACCCGCCAGCGGGGAGAGCAAACGGGCGCCAAGAGACAAGCAGGCGAACCGTCGCACCCAGGGCAAGCGCAGCATCAAGCAGTTCAAGGGCAAATCCTGAGACGGACTTCTTGCCCCCGGCGGGAGCCTGTCGTCGTGAAGGAGAGGAGAGATCGGCAGCGCGCCCGGGGGCGCGCCAAACTACACGGCAAGGGGATCAGTCGTGGAACTGGTTGATCAGGCGGGAGAGGTTTTGCAGCCGCTCCACCAGCAGGGTGATGCCATCGAGGGCTTGACGGCTGTTGTCCGCGGTGTGGCTCGCCAGTTGGTGGATCTGGTGGATCCCCTGATCCAGGGTGCTGGTGACATCCGCCTGCTGGCTCACCGCCTGGGCTATCTCGTCGCTGGTGTGGGTCACCCGGGCCAGCATCCGGTTGATCTGGTCGAGCACCTCGGCGGTGGCCCCCATGTGCTGCTGACAGAGCACTGATGTCTGGGCCCCCTGCTCCATGCCATCGGACAGTTGCCGGGTGCTCTGTTGCAGCGCCCCTATCATGTCGCTTATCTCGCCGGTGGAACTGCGGGTCTTCTGGGCCAGGGCCCGTATCTCGTCGGCCACCACCGCAAAGCCGCGCCCCTGTTCACCGGCCCGTGCCGCCTCGATGGCCGCATTGAGGGAGAGCAGGTTGGTCTGATCCGCAATCTGCCCGATCACCTCCAGAATGCCGTTGATCTTCTGGCTGTCCTGGGTCAGGCGCGCCAGCACGCCCTGGCTGGCGTCCAGCTCCTGATGAAGCCTGTCGACCGAATCCCGGGTGGTGGCCAGCGCCTGCTGGCCACTGGCGGACACCTGCTGGACCTCGCCCACCAGCGCATTGGCCTGGTGGGCATTGTCAGCCACATCGCGGATGGACTGGCTCATCTGGGTGATGGCCGCCGCCAGTTGCTCGCTCTGGGCCCGCTGCTGTTGCAGGTGAGTGTCTATGGTCTGGATATGCCCCCTGTCATCTTCCGCCGCCTGCAGGATCTGCTGGTTGGTGTCCGCGCTGCGACCTACCACGGCGCGCAGCTCCGCCTTCTTCATGCGCAGCAGCAGTTCAAGGGCGGCCAGGCTGTCCTGACGCCTGGCATAGAGTACCTGGCAAAGGGCGCTGCCCTGCTCCTCGCCCGCCATGGCCAGCAGCCTGGCCAGCCGCCGTTGCAGATGCCAGCCATGCCCCATCTGGGCCAGCAAGCAGAGCAGGGTGATGACGCCCCACCCCGGCTGGCCGGTGACCAGACTGGCCCCCATGCCGAGCAGGGCGGTGCCAGAGAGCAGTAGACACAGCTGCCCCGGCTCCAGAGTCAGCCGGGTCAGCCAGGGCAGTGCCTTGCCGTCACGGATCCGGGCATAGAGCTGCTCTGCCCAGGCGATGTCGTGATCCTGGGGACGGGTGCGGACAGACTGGTATTCGATGATCTGCTGCTGATCGTTGAGAATCGGCGTGACGTAGGCGTTGACCCAGTAGAACTGACCACTCTTGGCGCGGTTCTTTACCAGCCCCATCCAGCTCTTTCCTTGTTGCAGGCGGCGCCACATGTCGGCGAACGCGGCCTTGGGCATGTCGGGGTGGCGGACCAGATTGTGGGGCTCCCCTTCCATTTCGGTCGCGCTGTAGCCCGCCACATCGCAAAAGTGCTGGTTGGCATAAGTGATGTGACTGGCGGGATCCGTGGTCGAGATCAGTGATATGTGATCGGGGAAACGGATCTCCCCTTCGTGCCGGGTTGTGGTCATGTGCGCATCCTGAATGAGCCAAGTAACTGATAAAATTATTTTTTATTTTTGTGATTGTTACGGCGTCATTGTAGATGTGGACTGTTACACCACCTTGGCTTGGGTCAATAAATCAACACGGGAAAGGCTGAAAAAAGTCGTAGATGGCGGCTCAGCCGCGGGGAGTGAAGTCGTGGATCTCCCCCGTCCTCGGCTTGAAGCGGGGGTCATTGTCTTCTGTGCTGGCGACCCAGGCCATGGTCTGGCAGAAACTCTCCTGCTTGGCGAAGGCATCCCGGGCCTGATCGATGGCTCGTTCGGCATTGCGCCGCTCCATCTTGCTGGCCTTGCGGTCGCTGAACTGCTTCTGCTGGCTCAACATCCATTCGAGGAAGGCCTGGCGGCATTCGGTTTCATCGGCGGCCTTGGCGGGAAGGGCAACAAACAGGGCAATCAGGAGCAGAGCACGCATGGCAGGATCGGATCACGGGGTTGATGAATGAAAAGAGGCGGCATTTTATGCCGGGAACTTGAACAGGAACAGTGCCAGGAGGGGTCAGATGTCCCGACCCCTCCCCGGACTCAGTGTTTGACGAGGTAGAGCTGACGGCTGTAGGCCACGTCTTCCGGGTTGTTGATGGGATACCCCTTGAGCCAGGGCTTGATGAGCCGGGCATTGGTGTACTGGTAGATGGGGGCGATGGGGGCCTCCTTCTGCAAGATGGCCTCGGCCTCATCGAACAGGCGGGCCCGTTCTGCGGGATCCTGACTGTTGGCCGCCTGCGCCAGCAGCTTGTCGTAAGCCGGGTTGGCGAACCGGGCCATGTTGCCGCTGTGGCCCGATCCCCAGAGCCCGAGGAAGGCGGAGGGGTCGTTGTAATCGGCGACCCAGGAGGAGCGGATCACCTCGAACTGGCCGCTTTGACGGCTGTCGAGATAGGTTTTCCACTCCTGGTTGGTGAGCTCGACCCGGGCCCCCAGCTTCTGTTTCCACAGGTTGGCGATGGCCAGCGCCATCTTCTTGTGAATTTCCGCCGTGTTGTAGAGCAAGGTCAGCTTGAGGGGATTGCTTGGGCCGTAGCCCGCTTCTTTCAGCAGGGCTCTGGCACGCTCGTCCAGCGCCTGCTGACTGCTGGTGGAGAGCAGATTGGGCTTGGGGTCGAAGTCGGCGGTCACGTCCGGGGTGAAGTGGTAGGCCGGTTTCTCCCCGGTGCCCAGCACCTTGTCGGCAATCAGGCCCCTGTCGATGGTGTAGGAGAGCGCCTGGCGCACCCGCACATCATTGAGGGGCGGGCGCTGGGTGTTGAAGGCGTAGTAGTAGGTGCCGAGCTGTTCCGGGGTATAGACCTCCCCCGGGATCTGGGCCATCAGGCTCTGGTACTGCTCCTTGGGGAAGGATTCGGTGATGTGCAGATCCCCGGCCAGATAGCGGTGGGTGGCCGCGCTCTCCTGGTTGATGGGCACGAAGGTGACGCGGGTCAGCACCGTGTGGGCGCGATCCCAGTAGTAGGGATTGGGCGTCAGCTCCAGTTTCTCGTTCACCACCCGGTGACTCAGCACGAAGGCGCCGTTGCCCACCAGCTTGCCGGGCTGGGTCCACTGGTTGCCATATTGTTCCATGCTGGCCTGGTGCAGGGGCGACAGGCTGGGGTGGGTCAGCAGGCTCAGGAAATAGGGCACCGGCTGGGAGAGGGTCACCTTCAGGGTATGGTCATCGACGGCCTCCACCCCGAGCGCATCGGGGGCCAGCTTGCCTGCCACTATGTCGTCCACCTTGTCGAAGCGGGCGAGCTGGGCGAACCAGGCGAAAGTGGCGGCTTCCCTGGGGTCAACCAGCTTGCGCCAGCCATAGACGAAGTCGGCGGCGCGCACGGGGTCGCCGTTGGACCAGCGGGCATCCGGCCTCAGGTGGAAGGTGAATGTCTGGTTCCCCTCGTTGTCCCAGCGGGATGCCACCCCGGGCAGTACCTTGCCGTCCGGCCCCTGGGTCAGCAGCCCCTCGTAAAGGTCTCTGAGGACCTGCAGCTCCGGCAGTCCCACCAGCTTGAGAGGGCTCAGGCTCGCCGGTTCATCCTTGAGATGACGGACGACGGCCTGTTCGGCGGCGAGTGGGGTGCCGGGCGGCACATCGGCAGCCTGGACGCAGGCACAGCCCAGCAGGGCCAGCAGGGGGCTCCATCCTTTCATGGTGAATCCTTCAAAATGTGTGAAGCGGGGAGAAAACTCGGCGAGAATGCATCGCCGGCAGATGGGAAATCATGATATCCCCTTTGCTGGTCAGACCGCCAGCATGAGTCCCATTGATATCCGATGCGGCTGTCAACGAAGGGGCGCCGTGAGCGCTAGGAAAAGGAGAGAATGATGAGAGCATGGATCTTGTTGGTCTGCGTGCTGAGCCAGGGCGCTTGGGCGTTGGCCCCGTGCGAGAAGAGCAGCCCGGTGGGAAGCTGGTGCGAGGTGAACATAGAGGCGCTGCACCCCACCCAGGGCGGCGTGGGGCAGTTGCAGGTGGATACAACTGCCCGGGAGCTGGCGGACAAGAGCGAGAAGCAGCTCGACAAACTGATGAAAAAGAAAGAGATCCCCATCGTCATCGCGCCGGATGGGGGTTACTGGCTGGTGGACAGGCACCACCTGACCAAGGCGCTGTGGCAGCAGGGGGTGAAGCAGGTCAGGGTCAAGGTGATTGCACGGTTGCAGGACAGGGCCAACTTCTGGAGCCAGATGCAGAACAACCACTGGGCCTGGCTCAAGGATGAACGGGGTCAACCCCTGACTCCCGAGCAGTTGCCCGGTCATATCGGTGAATTGCCGGATTATCCCTACCGCACCCTGGCGGGGCTGTTGCAGGATGCGGGCTACTTCAGCAAGAAGGATCAGGTCTACTTCGTCGAGTTTGCCTGGGCCAGCTGGCTCGGCCAGCAGATGGCCTGGCAGCCGATCGATGAGGTCAACCTCGCGGATCGCCTCGCCGAAGCCAAACGGCTGGCGTGCAGCAGCAAGGCGGCGGATCTGCCTGGTTACCCCGGCAAGCAGTGTCGCGTCAATCAGCCCAGAACGGCGGGTTGAGGGATCCTGCACAAAGGGTCTGGTTGATATTTGTTCTCGATTGGCCATGATACAGACTCCACTCGTGTCGGCAAAGGAGAGGAACATGGAACATCAGAACTGGCAACGTTACATGCTGGAGGCGGAGAATGCCCTTGGCATGGGGGCTCTGGGCACGGCGATCTGCCTCTATCAGCAGGCCCTGGGGGAAGTGTATGAGCTGGCCTCCGGGGATCTGGACGAACTGGCCAGCATGCGGGTCGCCACCTGTCACCGCATGGCCGACTTCTGGCGTGCCATGGAAGAGCCCGCCTATGAACTGCGCTACCTCAAGCTCGCCTCCGAGCTGGTCACCGCCCTGGTGCCCCAGTGCCCCAACCGGGAGTGCGAATCTCTCATCAGCGAGCTGGGCTGCTGCCGCGCCGCCCTGCTCTCCTTCTTGAAGCGCCACCCCAATCCGGAGATCGCCCGGCTTATCCAGGTGCAGGACAGGGTGCAGGGCTGTGAGCTGATAGGCCGGTTCCGTCTCAACTGAGTTCAGCGCCGTTTTTGCAGCTTGCTGGCGATGCGGCTTTGCGCCTCTTCCCCTTGCAGGGCCTGGGCGAAGGCGCGCGCTTCCAAGTCGATGACGAAATGCACTGCCTGTTTGAGCTCCTGCTTGAGCAGCGCCTTGCTCTTCTGAAGCGCCATCGGCGGCTTGGCCGCTAGTTTCAGTCCCTGCTCCCGAGCGAAGGGGAGCAGGTCCGCCGGGGCCAGCACCTGGTTGGCGAGCCCGAGACGCAGCGCCTCTTCCCCATCGATGGCCTCTGCCAGCAGCAACAGCTCCGCCGCCTTGAGGTGACCGACGGCGCGTGGCAGCAGCAGGCTGGCGGCAAACTCCGGCACCAGCCCCAGCTCCACGAAGGGCAGTTGCAGCCTGGCGTTGTCCGCCAGATAGACCAGATCGCAGTGCAGCAGCATTGTGGTGCCTATCCCCACCGCCGGGCCCGCGACGGCGGCGATCACCGGCTTGGGAAAATCGGCCAGGGTGTGGAGGAACTGCAGTATGGGGTCGTCGGCCTCCAGGGTCTCCTTCCCCACGAAGTCCGCGAGATCGTTGCCGGCGGTGAAGCAGTCGGACTGTCCCTGCAGCAGCAGGGCATGCACGTGCTCGTCCCGGGCCGCCTGGCGCAGCGCGTCGGCAAGGGCCTGATACATCCCGGCGTTGAGGGCATTGCGCTTGTCCGGCCGGTTGAGGGTCAGGATGAGCAGGCCATCCTGCTGTTCGGTCAGAATTGTGAGGGGCATGTCTGAATCCTTGTTGTCGGGGCTGCCAAAAGCTTGCCATAGGGGGTAAGCTTCGCTTCGTTTAACAACATCATAAAAGGATTTCAACCATGTTCAAACGTGCGTTTTACTCCAGCCTGGCCCTGCTCTTGGCCGCACCGGCCCTGGCCAAGGTCGAGGCCGTCGACGGCTATGTGCGCCTGCTGCCACCGGGCTCGCCGAACACGGCGGCCTTCATGGTGCTCAAGAACGATGGGGACAAGCCGGTGGCGCTGGTGGCGGCGGCTTCCCCGGAAGCGGGTCGTGCCGAGCTGCACACCCACCTGCACGAGAACGGGGTGATGAAGATGCGCCAGGTGGAGCGCATCGAGATCCCGGCCAGGGGGGAGGCCGTCCTCAAGCCCGGCAGCCTGCACATCATGCTGTTCGAGGTGCGCGAGCTCTCCCAGGGGACCCCCTTCCCGCTGACCCTGACCCTGGACGATGGTCAGACGCTGTCACTGAGCCTGCCCGTGAAGCCGGTCGAACCCATGAAAGGGATGAAGCACTGACATTTATGGACGCTTGTTCAGCTTTTTACTCTAGGTATTCCGTGCACTCCGGGTAAAATGATGGCCTTTCCCGTCCATGATGGAGCCTTATGATGAAGAAGACCTTGATTGCCGGTTGTGTACTGGCCCTGTTCAGCCACGCCGCCACCGCCGCCGATGACTGGCGGTTTGCCGCGGGTGCCGATCTGTGGAATGCCCAGGGAAGTGGCCAGGTCAGCAGCGTGGGTGCCGATGGCAGCTACGACGAGAACTACAACTGGAGCGGCTACCTGCAACTGGAGCACGGCATCCTGTTGCTGCCCAACGCCAAGTTCGAAATGTCCGACTTCAGCAGCAGCGGCGGCAGCTTCAACAACGATCTGCTGGCTTACGACCTGAGCCTCTACTATCGCCTGTTCAACAACGACCTGTTCCAGATCGACCTGGGTCTGACCGGTCGTCGCTACGACGGTGATTTCAACACCCAGCACTACTCCTATGACAAGGATGTGCTGATGGCCTATACCGGCGCCGAAGTGCGCATCCCGGGGACCGGCTTTGCCGCCTTCGGCGATGCCCGCGTGCAGGATGCCGACAACTACGACTACCGTCTGGGCGGCTCCTACAAGTTCTCTTCCGTGCCGCTCAAGATCCGCGCCGGCTGGCGTGAGGCCGAGATGGACTTCGATCGCGTCGATCAGACCATCGACGGCTGGTTCATCGGTGGTGAATTCACCTTCTGATCTCCCTGAGGAGCACACATGGGCCACATCATAGTGACTGGCGCGGGGTCCGGACTGGGCCGCGCCCTGACCATAGGGCTGGTTGAACGCGGCCATCAGGTTTCCATGATGGGTCGCCGTTACCAGAAACTGCAGGAGCAGGAAGAGCTGCTCGGCAAGGCGGTGATCGGCATTGCCGCCGATCTCGCACACCACGAAGAGGTGGATGTCGCCTTTGCCGCTGCGGTGGAGTGGGGCGGTCTGCCCGACATGGTGATCCACTGTGCCGGTGTCGGCGAGTTCGGCCCGGTGGGTGTCTACACCGCCGAACAGATCCGCCGGGTGGTGGAGAGCAATCTCATCTCCACCATACTGGTGGCCCAGCAGACGGTGCGCCTCATCGGCGACCAGGGCGGCGTGCTGGCGAATGTGCTCTCCTCCGCCGCCCAGACCGGCAAGGCCAACGAGAGCCTCTATTGCGCCTCCAAATGGGGCATGCGCGGCTTTCTCGAATCCTTGCGGGCCGAGCTGAAGAGTGCTCCCCTGCGACTGGTGAACCTCTATCCGAGCGGGATCCGCAGCGAGTTCTGGGAGAATTCTGATCATGTGGATTCGAGTGGCTTCATGACGCCGGAAGACGCGGCAGCCTACATGCTGGATGCGCTGGCCGCGAGAAGCAGCTGCCATGTGACCGATCTCTTTATCGGTCGCAATGCCTGAAGCGCCGTGAACCGGCCCCGTCGCCAGATGACAAGGAAAAAAAGCGCGCCATTTGGCGCGCTTTTTCATTGATGTGCAGTGCTAAATTATCTGCTTGCCTGCCTCTCTTTACGCCGGGCCATCATGGATTTGAAGGCGGGTAAATTCAGTGCCGACATGGCACGGATGATTGATGATGCATCTCGGCACATATTATTTCCGAGTCGCATATTCCCGCAGGAAGGATGGAATCACCTGTTTTGGCTTCTTGCCAAGGGTCAGCAGCAATGCAAAGTCCGGGTCGATAATGCCATGTCGACACGCCAGCTCTTCCAACAAGGCAAGCCAGAGGTGAGCCGTCACCTCGGCATCCGCCAGGGCACGGTGAAACACCCCGTCATTGGGCAGGCTCCGGTATTGCACCAGGGTACCCAGCTTGTGATCCGGGGCATCGGGAAACAGGCGCCTCGATAGCAGCAGGGAACAGGCGAACTGGCCGCGGTATTGCGCCGGCAATCGCTCTATTTCCGCATCCAGAAAGCGCTTGTCGAAGGAGGCGTTGTGGGCGACCAGATTGTCATCACCGATAAAGTCGACAAAATCCGCCATCACCTCGTTACAGGGGGGAGCCTGTTTCAGCATGGCATTGCTGATCCCGGTATATTGCTCGATGAAGCTGCTCACGTTGAAGCCCGGATTCATCAATGCTGAGAAACGCTCACTGATATGACCATCCTTGATTCTGACGGCACCGATCTCGATGGCTCTATCCCCTTGTCCGGGTGAAAGCCCTGTGGTCTCGAAGTCGAGCACGACAACGGTATTGGCTGAGGCGATGGACATAACTTCTCGGGCAAGCTGGGTAAAGAGCGCCAGTCTAGGAAATCAGCCGTGCCGTGTACAGGGCAATGCAGTTATCTCATTGGTTCACGCTGGAGACGCATTTTTGTGCATCATGGCTGAGAGCCATATAAAAAGCCCCGAGTGCCGTGGCACTCGGGGCTTTCCTATGAAAAGCGAAAGGCGGTATGTCGCGTTATCAGCGACCCAGCTTGGCCTTGAGCAGGGCAACGATCTCTTTGATCGCCACTTCCTGCTTCTCGCCGGAGCGGCGGCACTTGTACTCCACCACGCCGTTGTCCAGACCACGGTCACCGATGACGATGGCGTGGGGCACACCGATCAGCTCCATGTCGGCGAACATCACACCCGGGCGCTCCTTGCGGTCGTCAAACAGCACGTCCACACCGGCGGCTTTGAGCTCGGCGTAGAACTGTTGTGCCTGCTCGGCCACGCGCTCGGACTTGTGCATGTTCATCGGCACGATGGCCACTTCGAACGGGGCGATGGCGTCCGGCCAGATGATGCCGTACTGGTCGTTGTTCTGCTCGATGGCGGCAGCCACCAGACGGGAAACCCCGATACCGTAGCAACCCATTTCCATGGTGACGGACTTGCCGCCTTCGTTCAGCACGCTCGCCTTCATCGCTTCGGAGTACTTGGTACCCAGCTGGAAGATGTGGCCCACTTCGATACCGCGCTTGAGCAGCAGCTTGCCCTGGCCGCACGGGCTCGGGTCGCCTTCTACCACGTTGCGCAGGTCGGCAACCTCAAAAGAGGTGATGTCGCGATCCCAGTTGGCACCGGTCAGGTGGAAACCGGTCTCGTTGGCGCCGCAAACAAAATCGCTCAGATGGGCGGCGCTGCGATCGACGATGATGCGACCGGCAAAGCCGACCGGGCCGATGGAGCCTGCGTCGCAACCGGCGGCCGCTTTGATCTGCTCGTCATTGGCGAAGGTCAGCGGGTTAGCCACGCCAGAAAGCTTCTCGGCCTTGATTTCGTTCAGCTCGTGGTCGCCACGCAGTACCAGAGCGATGACAGCCTGTTTTCCGTGCTCGTCTTCCTCGGCCAGTACCAGCAGGGTCTTGGCGATGGCGGTCGGCGCCACGTTCAGGAAAGCGGCCACTTCGTCGATGGTGTGGACGGCCGGGGTGGCCACCTTGGTCAGGGCTTTGGTCGCGGCAGGACGCTCGCCCGCCGGTGCCAGCGCCTCGGCCATCTCGATGTTGGCGGCGTAGTCGGAGCTGTCGGAGAAGGCGATCAGATCCTCACCGCTCTCGGCCAGCACCTGGAATTCGTGGGAGCCGGTGCCGCCGATGGAGCCGGTATCGGCCTGCACTGGACGGAAGTTCAGGCCCATGCGGGTGAAGGCGGCACAGTAGGCGGCGTGCATCTTCTCGTAGGTCTCGACCAGGGAGTCCTTGTCGATGTGGAAGGAGTAGGCATCCTTCATCAGGAACTCGCGGCCACGCATCACGCCGAAACGGGGGCGCACTTCGTCGCGGAACTTGGTCTGGATCTGGTACAGATTCAGCGGAAGTTGCTTGTAGCTGTTCACTTCGTAACGGACCAGCGCGGTGATCACCTCTTCGTGGGTCGGACCCAGCACGAAGGGGCGGTTGTGACGGTCGGTCAGGCGGCACAGCTCGGGGCCGTAGTCATCCCAGCGGCCGGACTCCTGCCACAGCTCGGCGGGCTGTACCACCGGCATGGATACTTCGACGGCACCCGCATTGTTCATCTCTTCGCGGACGATGTTTTCAATCTTCTTCAGGACCCGCAGGCCGGTCGGCAGCCAGGCGTACATGCCGGAAGCGAGTTTGCGGATCATCCCGGCGCGCAGCATCAGCTGGTGGCTGACAACTTCAGCGTCGGAGGGGGTTTCCTTGAGAGTGGAAAGCAGATATTGGCTGGTACGCATCGCGGTAGACCTTCGCTAGTTCGGGCGGCTTGGCCCTGGAAAATTTCAAGTGCGGAATTTTAACAGGCGAAGTCCCCCGGCCCAAGGGCTAAATTCAGCGGCGCTGGGGGGAGGGCGGGGGCCTTGCCCCGCCCGCACTAGACCCGAAATTGCGACAGCAACTGCTGTTGCTGCTGGCTGGCCTGATGGAGGGAGGAGGCCAGTTGCAGGCACTCCTGGGCTTCCTGTTCGCCCGTCTGGGCCTGCAGGCTGATATCCGAAACCTTGCCTGTGGTGTGTCCCAGGGTGTGGGAGAGCTGGCTGGTCGCCTCTGCCACCTGTTGCACCATGTCGGCGAGCTGATCGATGGCCTCTTCTACCTTGAACAGGATCTGTTTGGTGTTGTCGGAGTCCGCCATACCCGATTCCACGGTTTTCAGGTTGCGTTGCATCATCAGATAGGCCTGCTCTGTCTGCTGCTGGATGCTGTTGATCACGTCCGTTATCTCGGCGCTGGAGGTGGCGGTGCGATTGGCCAGGGTGCGCACCTCGTCGGCCACCACGGCAAAACCGCGCCCCATCTCGCCCGCCCGGGCGGCTTCGATGGCGGCATTGAGTGCCAGCAGGTTGGTCTGCTCCGAGATATTGCTGATGGTGGAGATGATCTGGCCAATCTGCCCTGCCTGCTCCTTGAGGGCGTTGATGGCGGTGGCACATTCACCCACCTCCATGACCACCCGCTGCATGCCGGCGGTGGCGGAGGAGACATACTGGCTGCTTTGCGTGGTGAGCTGGCGCACCTCATTGGCGTTGTGTGCCGCCAGGTTGCAGTTGTCCGAGATGGTGGTGGCCACCTGCACCATCTGCTCGCTGTCGTGGTGCAGCGCCTGGGCATGCGCTGCGGTCTGGCGGCTGCTCTGGCTGATGGCCTGGACCCGGTTGACCGAGGTGTGCACGTGCTGGTTGATGTGCTGGTTGTTGTCCATGGTGGCGCTGATCATCTTCTGCAGCTTCTCGATGAAGCGATCCACGCTGCCGGCCAGGGAGCCAATCTCGTCGTCGCGTGAGAGGTTGATGCGGGCATTGAGATCTCCCTCCCCGGCGGCGATGTCCTGCATGCGCTTGTCGACCTGGAGTAGCGGACGCACAATGGTGCGTACCAGCCAGAAGCCGCAGCAGGTGACGATCAGCAGGCTGAGCAGCAAGCCCCCCAGGATGAGTCCCCTGGTGTAGTCGATGATGGCGTTGAGCTGGTGAACCTGATCCTCGACGGTGGCGTCCCCCTGGGCCTCGACCTCGACCAGAGCCAGCCTGAGCTGGTCGGCACTGTGTTCGTAACGGGCCAGCTGGTTCTGATAAGCGCTCAGGGCTGTGGTCCATTCACGGATCAGGCGGGCATTGTCGGCTTGCAGGGCACGATACTGGGTGGAGAGCATTTGGCCTGCAAACTCCCCGTCGCCGGGCACATCGAACTGGCCGGTTGCCAGCATGCCGTCAACCGCGTCCTGATAGAAGCGGGTGGCTTGTGCCAGCTCGGCCTGGATGGCAGGAGTGGGGCCTTCGCTCTGCATCTTCTCCAACGCATAGAGCTGGCGCAGGAATCCGATGTTGGCCTCCATGCCGCCATCGGCCGCCTGCCAGCGGGTCGCGAGGCCGCCGTTCCAGCTGATGGCCTGATCCGGTGAGCGGGTGAGGCTCTCGACGGCCTCGTCACCGATCACCTCCAGCCTGGTCGAGAGGCGTGACATGCGTTCCGAACTGGCACGCAGCGCCTCATCGGCGCTCGTGAAGGTGCGATAGAGGGTCAGCAGCTGTGCCTGCTCTTGCTGATAGGTCTGCTCATGCTGCTTCAGCGTGGTAATGGCCGCCGCATCGATGAGCCCGCCTTGCTCCACCCGGCGCAAAGCGTCGCTGGCCGCCTCTTTTGCCCGTTGCAGCTCCGGTGCGTCGAGGGGGATCCCCGAGAGCATCTTCTGGATATAGAGCGACTGGTTGCCGAGTTCGATGGAGCCCTCCAGGCACCATCTGCCGTCTGCCAGGCGGCACCCAGGACGTAGGAGAGCAGATCAGCCAGCCGCTGGCTGCCATACCAGCCGATCGCCCCCATGCCCAGGGTGCAGCCGAGCAGAATGGTGAGTCCGAGGTTGGATGTGGTGACGATTTTCATGATTCAAGCCTTCCCTGGTGCCGAACAAGACCATTTCAGTGTTCAATCAATGACGAAGATGTGCCATCCCCGATGGAAAATAAAGTGACAGACTGTGTTCTGAACGAGGGAAATGGCCGGGTATGAAGAGCGGGTCATCCCATGTTCTGCATGGACCTATGCTGGATACTTATCCAGTTATTCTTTATGCTATGACCCAATTTGCGAGAGTCTGCGTGGCGAGGAAAAGAACATGATCGGTCGCTTGAGAGGCGTCATCATCGAGAAGCAACCCCCCGAGGTGTTGCTGGAAGTCGGAGGGGTGGGATATGAGGTTCATATGCCCATGAGCTGCTTCTATGATCTGCCCGAACTCGGGAAGGAGGCCGTCATTCACACCCACTTCGTGGTGCGTGAAGATGCCCAGCTGCTCTACGGCTTCAACCACAAGCAGGAGCGGGCGCTGTTTCGCGAGCTGATCAAGACCAACGGGGTCGGTCCCAAGCTTGCCCTGGCCATTCTCTCCGGCATGACGGCCACCCAGTTTGTGATGAGCGTCGAGCGCGAGGAGATAAGCTCCCTGGTCAAGTTGCCCGGCGTGGGCAAGAAGACCGCCGAGCGCCTGGTGGTGGAGATGAAAGACCGCCTCAAGGGCTGGGTCAGCCACGATCTCTTCTCCCCGGCCGAAATCACCCTGCCCGCGAAAGAGAGCCCGCTGCGAGCCCCGGATGCGAGCGAGGAGGCGGCCAGTGCACTGGTGGCCCTCGGCTACAAGCCGCAGCAGGCCAGCCAGATCGTCAGCAAGGTTGCCGCCGACGGCATGTCGGTAGAGGAGATCATTCGTGAATCCCTGCGCAGCCTGGTGTGAGGTAGACAATGATTGAAGCGGATCGCCTCATCTCGGCTGGTGCCGCCCGTGAGGACGAGATCATCGATCGGGCCATCCGGCCCAGAAAGCTGGCCGATTACACCGGACAGGATCACGTCTGCGATCAGATGGAGATCTTCATCGAGGCCGCCCGCCAGCGCGGGGAGGCCCTCGATCATCTGCTGATCTTCGGGCCTCCCGGCCTTGGCAAGACCACGCTGGCCAACATCGTCGCCAACGAGATGGGGGTCAACATCAAGACCACCTCAGGCCCCGTGCTGGAGAAGGCCGGCGATCTGGCGGCGCTCCTCACCAACCTGGAACCGAACGATGTGCTCTTCATCGACGAGATCCACCGTCTCAGCCCGGTGGTGGAGGAGGTGCTCTACCCGGCCATGGAGGATTATCAGCTCGACATCATGATAGGGGAGGGGCCGGCGGCCCGCTCCATCAAGCTCGATCTCCCTCCCTTCACCCTGATCGGTGCCACCACCCGGGCCGGCTCCCTCACCAGCCCCCTGCGGGATCGGTTTGGCATCGTGCAGCGCCTCGAGTTTTACAACGTCAAGGACCTGACCGACATCGTCTCTCGCAGCGCCCGTTGCCTCGGGCTCGACATGACGGAAGACGGCGCTCTCGAGGTAGCCCGTCGCTCCCGGGGGACACCGCGCATTGCTAACCGTTTGTTAAGGCGGGTACGGGATTTTGCCCAGGTGAAGTCTGACGGGCGAATTGACGGACCCATTTCGGCCCGTGCCATGGACATGCTGGACGTGGACAATGAAGGCTTCGACTTCATGGATCGCAAGCTATTGTTGGCCGTCATCGACAAGTTTATGGGGGGGCCAGTCGGGCTCGACAACCTGGCCGCCGCCATCGGTGAGGAGAAGGACACCATAGAAGACGTGCTGGAACCTTATCTGATCCAGCAAGGCTATCTGCAACGTACACCCAGAGGGCGGATCGCAACTCAGAGAGCCTACGCACACTTTGGCCTGGAACGACCGGCAGATCAGTAGACGTTGCGATATGAACCAAAAAGCCGCCCTTGAGGCGGCTTTTTGTTTTGCGGGCAAAAAAAAGCCCACGGCACAGGCGGTGGGCAAAGACAATTCAGGATGGATGTTCACAGACAGTGAGCGCGTCTGCAGACCGGTCGGGAAAAAACAGAGGAGCCGTCGCGAGGCTTCAGAGTCGGTTCATTTGATAGAGTTGAACGAAAGAAAGCTTGTAGTAACGGATGGTCTTGGCAACAAACTTTTTCATCATTAATCCCAACAAACAGGTTCGAAATGTTCATCGAATACGTACCGGGAACCCGGAATGACCGGCCTGTATTCAGAGGTATGCCCTCACTGCGAGGCGCATTGTAGGAGCTCTTTACGGGTGGGACAAACAAGAAAATCTATGGGCTTTTGATTAGATAAACTAATGATTTTGGTAGGGGTGCCAATCCGCATAAACATGTGTTTTTACTGGGTTTAAATTGATTTTTGGATGAGCCTGGCCATTTATTGAAATAATCGAGATGCGAAGGCTTTATTCCCGGGGTTGTGTATTTGTTTAACAGAATTGAAACTATTTTAGTGAGTCATAAAATTGATTTAAATCAATTATTTACGACTTGTCGTTTTTTGTGATGAAGCTCCCATAATTAATGGGAAAAGCCCTATAAGTTACCTTGAAAAAACATGTATTGAGGGTGGTTTTACATTGATTTCAATCAAATAAAGGTGATATAAAACAGCGATCATTATAGGCGGGAATAGAACCCTGGTTATTGTTTATTAGATGTTAAACATTAGCTTTTTTTGTTCCTGTATATTGCCTTGTTGTTAATGTGGTGGCAGTCGAATCCGGTCAGTCCGCGAGGGGTGACCGACCGTTCGGGGACTTCCAATGGAAGCTTTGTCCTTAAAACTTAAAATAGCCGTGCCAATAATCGGTGAGGAAACATCATGATTGCTGAGCATGTGGTAGACCTATCGCGGTTCCAATTTGCTGCGACGGCCCTTTATCACTTCCTGTTTGTACCCTTGACGCTGGGGATGGCCTTCATCCTGGCGATCATGGAGTCTGTCTATGTGATGACCAACAACACAGTGTACCGGGACATGACCAAGTTCTGGGGCAAGTTGTTCGGTATCAACTTTGCCCTCGGGGTTACCACCGGGCTCACCATGGAGTTTCAGTTCGGTACCAACTGGGCTTACTACTCCCACTATGTCGGCGACATCTTCGGGGCCCCGCTGGCCATCGAAGGCTTGATGGCCTTCTTCCTGGAGTCCACCTTCGTCGGTATGTTCTTCTTCGGTTGGGATCGTCTCAGCAAGCGCCAGCACCTGGCGGCTACCTGGCTGATGGCGCTCGGGACCAACCTCTCCGCACTGTGGATCCTGGTCGCCAACGGCTGGATGCAGAACCCGGTGGGTGCCGAGTTCAACTTCGAATCCATGCGCATGGAGATGGTGAGCTTCGCCGACCTGGTGTTCAACCCGGTTGCACAGGTCAAGTTCGTCCACACCGTGGCGGCAGGCTATACCACGGGTGCCATGTTCGTGCTCGGGATCTCCTCCTATTACCTGCTGAAGAATCGTGATGTGGCGTTCGCTCGTCGCTCCTTCGCCATCGCGGCCGCGTTCGGCATGGCCTCCATCCTCTCCGTGCTGGTGCTGGGTGACGAGTCCGGCTACGAGACCGGGGAAGTGCAGAAGGTGAAACTGGCAGCCATCGAGGCCGAGTGGAACACGGAGCCGGCTCCGGCATCCTTCACCCTGTTCGGGATCCCGAACCAGGAGGAGATGCGCACCGACTACGCCATCAAGATCCCCTATGCCCTCGGCATCATCGCCACCCGTTCCCTGGACGGTCAGGTGACTGGTCTCAAGGATCTCAAGAGCGAGCATGAGCTGCGCGTGCGCAACGGCATGACCGCCTACGACCTGCTGACCAAGCTGCAATCCGGTGACAAGTCCGACGATACCCGCGCCCGCTTCGACGAAGTGAAGCAGGATCTGGGCTACGGTCTGCTGCTCAAGCGTTACACCCCCAACGTGACCGACGCCACCGACGAGCAGATCAAGGCCGCCGTGGATGACTCCATCCCGCAGGTACTGCCGCTGTTCTTCGCCTTCCGTATCATGGTCGCCTGCGGCATCCTGATGCTGGTGCTGATCGGTCTGGCCTTCTATGACAGCACCCGCCACAAGATCGGCGAGCGCAAGTGGCTGCTCAAGGCGCTGCTGTACGGTATCCCGCTGCCCTGGATCGCTATCGAGGCTGGCTGGTTTGTCGCTGAATATGGTCGTCAACCCTGGACCATCGCCGAGATGCTGCCGACTTATGTCTCTGCATCCAACATTCCTGCGTCCGAGATCTGGTTCTCTCTGATCGGGATCTTCCTGTTCTACACCGTACTGCTGATCATCGAGATGTACCTGATGTTCAAGTATGCGCGCCTGGGCCCAAGCAGCCTGAAGACGGGCAAGTACCACTTCGAACAGAGCAAGGCATAAGGAGAGTGACCCATGTTTGATTACGAACTGTTGCGTCTGGTCTGGTGGGTGCTGGTCGGCGTGCTGCTGATCGGGTTTGCCATCACCGACGGTTTCGATATGGGGGTGGGCGCCCTGCTCCCCTTCGTCGGCAAGAAGGATGTGGAGCGTCGTGTGATGCTCAACACCATGGGGCCGCATTGGGAAGGCAACCAGGTCTGGCTGGTGACCGCCGGTGGCGCCCTGTTCGCCGCCTGGCCCATGGTCTATGCGGCGGCCTTCTCCGGCTTCTACATCGCCATGATCCTGACCCTGATGGCGCTGTTCTTCCGTCCGGTCGGCTTCAAGTACCGCTCCCTGCAGGAAGATGCCAAGTGGCGCTCCAACTGGGACTGGGCTCTGTTTGCCGGTAGCGCCATTCCCCCTGTTATCTTCGGGGTGGCGTTCGGCAACCTGCTGCAGGGTGTACCGTTCAGCTTCAACCAGTTCCTGATGATGACCTATCACGGCAACTTCTTCGGCCTGCTCAATCCGTTCGGTCTGCTGGCCGGTCTGGTGAGCCTCTTCATGATCATCACCCAGGGTGCAACCTGGCTGATGATGAAGACCGAAGGTGAAGTGCTGGCGCGCTCTCGCACCGCCGCCATGATCTTCTCCCTGCTGACCCTGGTGCTGTTTGCCCTGGCCGGTGTCTGGGTGAGCGGCATGGATGGTTATGTGATTGTGGGCTCCGTCGCCACCGACGCCGTCACCAACCCCCTTCACAAGGAAGTGGTGGTGCAGGCCGGTGCCTGGATGCAGAACTACAACCTCTATCCCTGGATGATTGCCGCACCCGTGCTGGGTCTGGTGATGTGTCTGCTGACCGCCGTGGCGGCCAAGCTGGACAAGGGTTGGGTGGCGTTCCTGTTCTCCTCCCTGGCCATCGCCGGCATCATCCTGACCGCGGGCTTCTCCATGTTCCCGTTCGTGATGCCCTCGAGCCTCGAGCCGTCCCAGAGCCTGACCATGTGGGATTCCACCGCCTCCTTCAACACCCTCAAGGTGATGACGGTAGTCGCAGTCGTCTTCGTGCCGACCGTGCTGGCTTACACCATCTGGACCTACATCAAGATGTTCGGCCGGGTGAGTAACAAGCACATCGAAGACAACCAACAATCGCTCTACTAAGAAGGTGCCCTGATATGTGGTATTTCACCTGGATCCTGGGGCTGCTGCTGGCCTGTGCGTTTGGGATTATCAATGCGCTCTGGCTGGAGCACACCGAGAACCTGGATCGTCAGATTGATGAAGACAAGTGACAGGCTCGCCCGGCTGGCCGCTCCTCTGGAGCGCCAGCCATGGCAAGGTCTGATGCTGCTGGCGGCGGCCCTGCTGGCTGTCGCCATCTTGCAGGCGCCCAACCTGGTCGCGGCCAACACCAGTGAGCACGGCCTCTGGCTTGCGCCCTGGCTGATGTGGGCGGTCTGTTGCGGTGTCATGCATGGACTGGGGTTTCACCCGCGCAGCCTGGTGGGTCGCGTGCTGTTCTTCCCCTGGCTAGCACTGCCCAGCCTGCTCTGCGGGCTCTGGCTGACCAGCAGCTACTACCTGCCATAAATGATGAAGGAGGTCGGCATCAGCCCACCTCCTTCTTCTTTTTTGAGGGGCGTGCCGTCGCCCGGTGAGAGCGACAGAACCTCGCTCGTCACGCCGCTCGCAGCCACTTCTCTTGTCCGCTTTTCTTGCGATGCTGACAGCCCTGTGGTCTTCGGCCTGTCGGCGCTGCAGCACGCCATAAAAAACAGGGGGAGAGGGGATTTCCCTGTCTCCCCCTGCTTCTTTCCTATTCAGCCCTGCGCTATGATAGCCCCCCATCTGACTGTCGAATGGATCACAGATTTTTATGGGGGAAGTCTCTGAGTTTCCGGTGCGTGTCTACTACGAAGACACGGATGCCGGAGGCATCGTCTACAACGCCAATTATCTCAAGTTTATGGAACGGGCCCGCACCGAATTCCTGCGCGCAGGCGGCATCGAACAGGATGTCCTGCTGCAGGCGGGGATCGCGTTTGTGGTGAGTCGCACCGAAATCGACTTTCGCGCGGCGGCCCGCTTCAATGAACTGCTGACCGTAATGACGCAAGTAACTGAAGTGAAACGCGCTTCCATGCGTTTTTCACAGCAGATCCTGGCGGCTGATGGACGGCTGATCACTCAGGCCATGGTACAGATCGCCTGTGTCAGTCATCCGCAAATGAAACCTGTTGCAATACCTGAAAATATCAAGGGAGTGCTGTTAAGTGCACGCTGAAATTTCGTTTATTGGCCTGTTCTGGCAAGCCAGTCTGTTGGTGAAACTGGTCATGATGACCCTGATGGGCATGTCGGTCGTCTCCTGGGCGCTGATCATCCAGCGCTCCAAGGCCATCAAGGCGGCCAACCTCGCCTCGGAGCAGTTTGAAGACAGATTCTGGTCCGGGGTCGACCTCAATCGTCTCTACCAGGAGTCCTCCTCCCGTCGTGACGACATCGAAGGCATGGAAGACATCTTCTACTCCGGCTTCAAGGAGTATGCCCGCCTGCTCAAGGCCGGTGCCCGCGGTCAGGATGCGGTGATGGACGGTACCTATCGTGCCATGCGCGTCTCCCTGTCCCGTGCAGTGGACGATCTCGAGTCCAACCTGCCGGTCTTGGCGACCATCGGTTCCATCAGCCCCTATATCGGTCTGTTCGGTACCGTCTGGGGGATCATGAACGCCTTTATCGCTCTGGGTCAGGTTCAGCAGGCGACCCTGCAGATGGTGGCACCGGGTATCGCGGAGGCGCTGATCGCCACCGCCATGGGTCTGTTTGCCGCCATTCCGGCCGTTATCTTCTACAACCGCTTCACCAACAAGGTCGAACGGCTGGAAAACGCCTACGCCAACTTCATGGACGAGTTCACCACCATTCTGAACCGCCAAATCGCACAGCAGGGTGAGAAGTAATGCAAACCTATCAGCGGCTCAAACGCAAAAAGGTCGCCGAGATCAACGTGGTGCCCTATATCGACGTCATGCTGGTGCTGCTCATCATCTTCATGGCGGTCACGCCCGTGATCACGCAGGGGGTCAAGGTCGACCTGCCTCAGGCGGAGTCCGAGCAGTTGCCGGAAGACTCCAAGCCGCCTTTCATCGTCAGCGTCAATACCGAGGGTGAGTACGTCATCAAGGCCGGCGAGGCGGATGACGAACCCGTACCGAGCGGCACACCAGAGGCGATGCAGCAGTACATCACCGAGAAGGCCATGGGCTATCTGGCCATCAACCAGAACGCGCCTGTGGTGGTCGCCGGTGACAAGTCCGTGCGCTACGAGGAGGTGATCCTGCTGATGGTGGCCCTCAAGAAAGCCGGTGTGCCTCAGGTTGGTCTGATGACGGATCCGGTGAACTGACGGAGATGGATGTGAAGCGTGGTATTTCCGGTTATCTCGTCGCGTCGCTGCTGCTGCATCTGATCATCGGCATCATCTTGCTGGTCGGTGTCGACTTCAGCAAACCCAAGCGCCCCGAGTCCAAGGGACAGATCGTCAATGCGGTCATGATGGACAGCGAAATGCTGGAGCAGCAGATGCAGCAGGTCCAGCAGCAGAAGCAGGCCCAGCCCAAGGCTGCACAGCAGCAGAAGGACAAGGAAGACGCTGAGCGCGTCAAACGCGAGCTGGCACAGGAGCAGGAGCGTCTGCGTATCGCCGAGACCAAGCGCAAGCAGGCCGAAGAGGCGACCCGCAAGGCCGAAGCCGACAAGCAGAAGAAAGAGGCTGAACAGAAGCAGGCGGAAGAGAAGGCCCAGAAAGCCGAGGAAGCCCGCAAGCTGGAAGAGCAGAAGACCAAGAAGGCCGAAGCCGAACGCAAGGCGGCGGAAGAGGCCAAGGCGCTGGCGCTCAAGAAGAAAAAAGAAGAGCTGGAGAAGAAGCAGGCTGAAGAGAAGGCCAAGGCGGAAGAGGCCAAAGCCAAGAAAGCGGAAGCCGAGAAGAAGGCCAAGGCCGAAGCCGAGAAAAAGGCGAAGGCGGAAGCCGAGAAGAAAGCCAAGGCCGAGGCCGAGAAGAAGGCGAAGGAAGAGGCTGACAAGAAGGCAAAAGCTGACGCAGAGAAGAAGGCGAAGGCCGAGGCTGACAGAAAGGCCAAGATTGAGGCGGAGCGCAAGCGCAAGGCGGCCGAAGAGGCCAAGTTGCAAAAAGAGATGGAAGCCATGATGGAGCAGCAGCTGGCCGCCGAGGCCAATGCGCGCAGTCAGGCAGCATCGGCAGCCGCCAAGGGCGAGGTCGACAAGTATGCCGCCCTCATCAAGGCCACGGTCGAGCGCTACATGATTTTGGATCCCACCATGCGGGGCAAAACATGTACTATCGGTGTCAAGTTGGCCAGTAGCGGCTTCGTCATCTCGGTGGACAACGGTCAGGGTGATCCGGCGGTCTGCCGCTCCGGCAAGGCGGCGGTTCTGAAGGCCAACCAGTTGCCGGTGCCGAAGGATCCGGCGGCATTCGAATTGATGAAGGATCTACGCCTTCAGCTAGCGCCAACGATTTAAGAGAGTGTTTCTGCTTTGATTGGCAAAGGTTGTTGATCAGAGAACTGAGTCTCAAATTGGAACTGAGAGTTTAAGCCATGATAAGAAAAGTGTTTTTTGCTTTGGTTGGCTGTTTGTTGCTGGGCCAGAGTGCTCAGGCGGCCTTGGATATCGTCATCACCGGCGGTATCGACAGTGCACGTCCCATCGCCATCGCTCCCTTCAAGTGGGAGGGCAATGGCCAGTTGCCGCAGGATATCGCGGAAGTGGTCTCCAACGACCTGATGCGCAGCGGCAAGTTCAAGCCGCTGGCCCGTGGCCAGATGCCGCAGACGCCGAGCACCAGCGGCGAGATCAACTTCGCACCCTGGGCTTCCCAGGGGGTCGAAGCCGTGGTGGTCGGCTCCATCGCCGCCGTGGGTGATGGCACCTACAAGATCAACTTCGAGCTGGTCGACGTCCTGAAAGGCCAGCTGGCCAAGACCCAGGGCGGTGAAGCGAACGGTTACATCCTGGACAGCCGCATGGCGACCATCCCGGGTGCCCAGATGCGCCAGTTTGCCCACCGCATCTCCGACATCGTCTACGAGCGTCTGACCGGTGAGCGTGGTGCCTTCCTGACTCGTCTGGCCTATGTCTCCGTGCAGCAGGGCACCCAGTTCCCGTATCAGCTGCGGATCTCCGACTACGACGGCTACAACGAGAAGACTCTGCTGCGCTCCCGTGAACCCCTGATGTCCCCGGCCTGGTCGCCGGATGGCAGCAAGCTGGCTTACGTGAGCTTCGAGAACCAGAAGTCCGAGATCTATGTGCAGGATATCTACACCCAGCAGCGCAGTCTGATCACCAGCTTCCGTGGCATCAACGGTGCGCCGGAGTGGTCTCCAGATGGTCGTCGTTTGGCTATTGTTTTGTCCAAAGATGGGCAGCCTGACATCTATGTCGTTGATGTTGCTAGCAAGCAACTCACTCGAGTCACAAATAACCGCACCATCGATACCGAACCCTCCTGGATGCCGGACGGTCAAACTTTGCTGTTCACCTCTGAACGTGGTGGCAAACCCCAGATTTATAGCGTAAATTTGGCGACTGGCATGACTCGCCGGATGACCTGGGAAGGGGATTCCAACCAGGGGGCATCCATCACACCGGACGGCAAGTCCATGGTGATGGTGACCCGGGTTCAGGGACAATATCGCATCGCTCGCCAGGATATGGAAAATGGAGCAATGCTGGTACTGACCCAGAGTGCTCTGGATGAATCGCCAAGTGTGGCTCCCAATGGCAGCATGATCATTTATGCCACCATCTATCAGGGTCGTAAGAGTCTTGCATTGGTGTCGACCGACGGTCGCTTCAAGGCAGTGCTTCCGACCAGTAGCGGTGAAATTCGTGCACCAGCTTGGTCGCCCTTCTTGAATTGATAAAAATCGATTGTTTTTTGTTTTGTTATAAAGGTTTAAGGAAATAGCATGCAACTCAATAAACTGCTCAAGGGTCTGGCCATCGCACTGCCACTGTTCACCCTGGCTGCCTGTAGCTCCTCTTCCGACTCCGACGCCGCTGGCGCCGAGTCCGGCATGACCGACGGCATGGGCGGTGTACAAACCGGCGGCGCCAACGGCATGTTGTCCCCGGAAGAGCAGATGCGTCAGAAGTTCGAAGCGCTGCAACGCGACAACGTGATCTACTTCCCGTACGATGGTTACGACATTCAGGGTCAGTACGCCGACCTGCTGGATGCCCACGCCAGCTACCTGCGTGAACGTCCGAGCGTCAAGGTACTGATCGAAGGCCACGCCGACGAGCGCGGTACGCCGGAATACAACATCGCGCTGGGTGAGCGTCGTGCCAAGGCTGTTGCCAAGTATCTGCAAACCCTGGGTGTGCAGGCCGAGCAGCTCTCCATCGTCAGCTATGGCGAAGAGAAGCCGCTGGATCTGTCCCACACCGAGGAAGCCTTTGCCAAGAACCGCCGTGCGGTCCTGGTTTACTAAGGTTTGAGTCGAACGAAGTTCGTTTATATGCAAGCGGCCATTTCGATGGCCGTTTTATTTGCACTAAACGTCAAGGTTTGATCCGAATGAAATCTGTATCAGCGAGCGACTATGCGCTGGCCGTTTTATTTGCACTAAACGCTAAGGTTTGATCCGAATGAAATCTGTGTACAAGCAAGCTGGTGTCGCGCTGGCCGTGTTGGTTGCTTTGAATGCGCAAGCGGCGGCACCGGTGAGCGATCTGAGCGGGGATTCTGGCAGCAGCGGCGTGGTGCTGAGCGGCAACAATGGTGCCATCGTACCGACCGGCAGCCTGGAAGACCGGGTTGCTCTGCTGGAGCGTACCCTCAACGCCCGTCTGCGTCTGCAGGCCGAACTGCAGCAACAGGTCGACTCCCTGCAAGGGGAGGTCTCCGAGCTGCGTGGTCAGCTGGAACAGCAGACCTACCAGATGGAGCAGTCCCAGGAGCGCCAGCGCCAACTCTACCAAGAGCTCGACAAGGTGGCCAACAGCCAGCCTGCCGCCGCGCCCGCAACACCTGCTGCAGGTGCTGCAACGCCTCCTGCCGCGGCTGCCAACTACTCCACCAACCAGGATGAGAACCAGGCCTACGACGCGGCCGTGAACATGGTGCTCAAGGAGAAGAACTACGACAAGGCCATTCCTGCCTTCGAAGGGTTCATCAAGCAGTTCCCGAACTCCGGCTATGTTCCCAATGCCCACTACTGGCTTGGCCAGCTGATGTTCAACAAGGGCGACAGGGCGGGGGCCGCGAGCCAGTTCTCCACGGTGGCGAACAAATACAGCAAGTCACCCAAGCGGGCCGATGCCCTGCTGAAACTCGGCATGCTCGCCCAGCTTGACGGCAAAAAAGCAGAGGCCAAGGCCTTCTATGAGCAGGTGATCAAGGGTTACCCCAACACCTCGCCGGCCCAGCTGGCCAAACAGAGTCTGGCCAAGCTGTGACATTGCTGCATGTCACTGTTTTCGTAACACTCTTGTAAATACCGCCGTGCTTTGTATGCGCAGTGAACAATCAGATTTAATTTAAGATTTTTCTATTGCGCCAGGATGATAAATCCGTAATATAGGCCGCCGTCAGAGCCGGAGCAGTAATGCAGTCGGCACTGGTCGTGGTGAGGGTCGTTAGCTCAGTCGGTAGAGCAGTTGACTTTTAATCAATTGGTCGCTGGTTCGAATCCAGCACGACCCACCATTTCTTCACAGTAGGTGAAGACAATATTCCCAGGTCGTTTAGCTCAGCTGGGAGAGCACCTCCCTTACAAGGAGGGGGTCACTGGTTCGAGCCCAGTAACGACCACCATGTTGTAACGCTGGCCGCCACATGCGGTTGGTGAAAAGTTCAGGATGTGGGTCGTTAGCTCAGTCGGTAGAGCAGTTGACTCTTAATCAATTGGTCGTAGGTTCGAACCCTACACGACCCACCACTCTGAACACAGAATCCCAGGTCGTTTAGCTCAGCTGGGAGAGCACCTCCCTTACAAGGAGGGGGTCACTGGTTCGAGCCCAGTAACGACCACCATG